>NZ_BADD01000392.1 GCF_000333455.1 Rhodopseudomonas sp. B29 | reverse complement strand
GCCGTATCAGCAGCAAGGCCGCCTGCGCGCCTTCAAGGAGGCGACGAATTTTCCCCCGGGATTCGGGCCATCGCGACGCACGGCCACACGCCGGGCCACACCTCCTATGAAGTCACAAGCGGCGCCCAACGCCTGCTGGTGTGGGGCGATCTGGTGCACGTCGCGCCAATCCAGTTTCGCGATCCAGCAATCACGTTGACTTACGACAGTGATCCGTTCGCAGCCGAGGATCGCCGTACGACGATTTTTGCGGACGCCGCGACTGAAGGCACCTGGATCGCCGCCGCCCATATCGCTTTTCCCGGCATCGGCCATATCGTGGCCTCGGGCACGCGCTTCGCGTGGATTCCGGCGAGCTATACGACTCTGCTGACACCAACGCCGTAGCTTGATGCCAAGCGCGACCGACACAGCGAGGACACGATGAGCAGCGCCGACGCACAACACCCCGCCGCGCCGCGGCCTTCGGCCTGGGCCGCGTTCCACCACACCACGTTTGCGGTGGTATGGACCGCGACCGTCGTCGCCAATGTCGGCACCTGGATGTACAACGCCGCCTCCGGCTGGCTGATGACCAACCTCGAGGCCGATCCGCTCACCGTGTCGCTGGTGCAGGTCGCCTCCAGCCTGCCGATGTTCCTGTTCGCGATTCCGGCGGGCGCACTCGCCGACATCGTCGACAAGCGCCGCTTCCTGATCCTGATCGAGATTGTGCTGACGCTGTTCGCCGTCGCCAGCGCTGTGCTGGTCACTCTTGGCCGCATGGATCCGGTTCTGCTACTACTGTTCACCTTCCTGCTCGGCGCCGGCGCGGCGTTCGCGGCGCCGGCCTGGCAGTCGATCGTGCCGCTGCTGGTGCCGAAGCCGGATCTCGCCTCGGCAGTTACCAGCAACGGCGTCGGCGTCAATGTCAGCCGCGCTATCGGGCCGGCACTCGGCGGCGTGGTGATCGGCATGATCGGCATCGCAGCGCCATTCTGGATCAATGCGATCAGCAATTTCGCGGTGATCGGGGCGCTGCTGTGGTGGCGGCCGCCAGCGGCGCGCAGCACTGCTCTGCCGCCGGAACGCCTGCTCGGCGCGATCGTGATCGGCTTCCGCCACGCTCGCTACAACATCGACCTGGGGGCTACCTTGATGCGGGCGGTCGCGTTCTTCTTCTTCGCCAGCGCTTATTGGGCGCTGCTGCCGCTGGTAGCGCGTTCTCGCATCGCAGGCGGCCCGGAGATGTACGGCATTCTGCTGGGTGCAATCGGCCTCGGCGCCATCGTCGGCGCATTCGTGCTGCCGTGGCTCAAGGCGCGGCTCGGACCAGACCGCGTGGTCGCAGCCGGCACGCTCGGCACCGCGATCTGTCTCGTTCTGCTCGGCGCGGTCCACCGCGCCGAGCTCGCGGTGCTGGCCTGCGTTATCGCCGGCGTATCGTGGATCGCGGTGCTGGCCAATCTCAACGTCTCAGTCCAGGTCGCGCTGCCGGATTGGGTACGCGGCCGCGGCCTGGCGATGTTTGTCACCACGTTCTTCGGCGCCATGACCGCCGGCAGCGCATTGTGGGGCCAACTCGCATCGGTGTTCGGCCTGCCGGCCGCGCATTTCGCCGCCGCCGCCGGAGCGGTGCTCGGGATCGCCGCGACCTGGCGCTGGAAGCTGCGCGGCAGCGCCGACCGCGATCTGTCGCCATCAATGCACTGGCCGTCGCCGGTGCTGACGCTCGACGCCGACGCCGATCGCGGCCCGGTGCTGATCACCGTCGAGTATCAGGTCTCAGCCGGCGAACGCGAAGACTTCCTTCAGGCGATCCGCCAGCTGAGCCGCCATCGCCGCAGCGACGGCGCCTATGCGTGGGACGTCTTCGAGGACGCCGCACAACCGGGCCGTTTCGTAGAAGTGTTCAAGGTGGCGTCGTGGCTCGAGCATCTCCGGCAGCACGAGCGCATCACCAACGCCGACCGCGTCCTGCAGGATCAGGTCCGCCGGTTTCACGCCAGCGCCGAGCCTCGCGTCACTCACTTGCTGGCCGCGCAATTTCCCGAGTGACAAGGGGCGGAGCGATTATCGGACGCTTCTATAATCAGCTTGGCTATATCGCGCGCTTCAAGCTGCTCAGCAGCAGGCACAATCCGTATATAGTCAACAAAATTCCAGGATGACGGCGTCGACCGCCAGCGTGGCGCCCGGCGACGCGTGGATCTTCTTGACGGTGCCGTCGCGCTCGGCGCGCAGCACGTTCTGCATCTTCATCGCCTCGACCACGGCGAGCGTCTCGCCGGCCTTGACTTCCTGGCCTTCGGTCACGGCGATCGACACGACGAGACCCGGCATCGGGCACAGCACCTTCTTGCCGGTGTCGGCCTTGTCGCCTTCCTTCATCCAGCGCGCAGCGGACGCCTCGCGCTCGGTGAAGACGTTGACGGCAACTTCAAAGCCCTGATGCGCCAGCCGGAAGCCGTTGGGGACGGCGCGGACCTGCACGGCGACCGGATGGCCGTCGATCGTGCCCTCCCACACCGGATCACCCGGCACCCACGACGACAGTAGTTGATGCGGCTGACCGAGCGAACCGTCCGGCGCGGCGAAGCGCACCACGAAGGCGTCGCCCTCGCGGATGACGTCGAGCGGAACCTCGCTGCGCTCGAGCCAGACGCAGCGGCGGCGCTCGCGGATCACGGCGCGGCTGATCATCTGGCCACTGATCTTGCGCTTGCGCTCGCCGATGACGCGGTCGATCGCGGCGCCGACCGCGGCGATGCGGCGGGCGACCTCGCCCTCCGGCAGACGCGGGGCGAAGCCCTGCGGAAACTCCTCGGCGATGAAGCCGGTCGACAGGTTGCCTTCGCGCCAGCGCGGATGCGTCATCAGCGCCGAGAGGAACGGGATGTTGTGGCGGATGCCGTCGACGTAGAACGCGTCGAGCGCGTGCGCCTGCGCCTCGATCGCCGCGGCGCGCGACGGCGCGTGGGTGACGAGCTTGGCGATCATCGGATCGTAATAGATCGAGATCTCGCCGCCTTCCTGCACGCCGGTGTCGTTGCGCACGGTGACGCCGCCGGTGGTGCTCTCTGCCGGCGGGCGATACTTCACGAGGCGCCCGATCGACGGCAGGAAGTTGCGGAACGGGTCTTCGGCGTAGACGCGCGACTCGACCGCCCAGCCCTTCAGCGTGATGTCCTTCTGCGCCAGCTTCAGCTTCTCGCCGGCGGCGACGCGGATCATCTGCTCGACGAGATCGATGCCGGTGACCATCTCGGTGACCGGATGCTCGACCTGCAGACGCGTGTTCATCTCGAGGAAGTAGAAGCTCTTGTCCTGACCGGCGACGAACTCGACCGTGCCGGCCGAGTCGTAGTTCACCGCCTTGGCCAGCGCGACGGCCTGCTCGCCCATCTTCTTGCGGGTCGCCTCGTCGAGCAGCGGGCTCGGCGCTTCCTCGATGACCTTCTGATTGCGCCGCTGGATCGAGCATTCACGCTCGCCGAGATAGATGACGTTGCCGTGCTTGTCGCCGAGCACCTGGATTTCGATGTGGCGCGGGTCGACGATGAACTTCTCGATGAAGACGCGGTCGTCGCCGAACGAGGCTTTCGCTTCCGCCTTGGCGAGGTTGAAACCCTCGGCAACCTCAGTGACCGAATGCGCGATGCGCATGCCCTTGCCGCCGCCGCCGGCGGACGCCTTGATCATCACCGGGTAGCCGATCTCGTCGGCGATCTTCACCGCGTGCTTGTCGTCCTCGATGACGCCGAGGAAGCCCGGCACGGTCGAGACCTTGGCCTTCGCGGCCGCCTTCTTGGATTCGATCTTGTCGCCCATCGCGGCGATCGCGCCCGGGTTCGGGCCGATGAAGACGATGCCGGCCTCGGCCAGCGCCTTCGCGAACGCCTCACGCTCGGACAGGAAGCCGTAGCCGGGATGCACCGCCTCGGCGCCGGTCTTCTTGCAGGCCTCGACGATCTTCTCGATCACCAGATAGCTGTCGGCGGCCGGCGCCGGTCCGATCAGCACAGCCTCGTCGGCCATCTCGACGTGCAGGGCGTCACGGTCCGCCTCGGAATAGACGGCGACCGCTTCGATACCCATGCGGCGGGCGGTCTTGATGACCCGGCAGGCGATCTCGCCGCGGTTGGCGATCAGAATGCGTTTGAACACAGCTCTTCCTACAACGGCATATTGTCGTGCTTCTTCGCCGGGATTTCCATCTTCTTGTCGCGTAGCATTGCCAGTGCCCGCGCGATCCGGCGCCGCGTTGCATGCGGCATGATGACGTCATCGATATAACCGCGCTCGGCGGCGATGAACGGGGACAGGAAGCGGTCTTCGTATTCCTTGGTGCGGGCCGCGATCTTCTCAGGATCGTTCATGTCCTGGCGGAAGATGATTTCCACCGCGCCCTTGGCGCCCATAACGGCGATCTGCGCGCTCGGCCAGGCGTAGTTGATGTCGGCTCCGATTTCCTTGGACGCCATGACGTCGAAGGCGCCGCCATAGGCCTTGCGGGTGATCACGGTGACCAGCGGCACGGTGCATTGCGAGAACGCGAACAGGAGTTTCGCGCCGTGCTTGATCAGGCCGCCGTATTCCTGTGCGGTGCCCGGCAGGAAGCCCGGCACGTCGACGAAAGTGACGATCGGAATCCCGAAAGAGTCGCAGAATCGCACGAAACGCGCGGCCTTGCGCGAGGCGTCACTGTCAAGCACGCCCGCCAGCACCATCGGCTGGTTGGCGACGAAGCCGACGGTGCGGCCGGCAACGCGGCCGAAACCGGTGATGATGTTCTTGGCGAACGCATCCGACAGTTCGAAGAAATCGCCCTCGTCCACGACCTTGAGGATCAGCTCCTTCATGTCGTAGGGCTTGTTCGGGTTATCGGGGATCAGCGTGTCGAGCGAGAAGTCTTCGCGCTCGATGTCGTCGAAGCTCGGCCATTCCGGCACGCCCTCGCCGCTGTTGGCCGGCAGGAAATCGACCAGCCGGCGCATCTGCAGCAGCGTCTCGACGTCGTTCTCGAACGCGCCGTCGGCGATCGACGACTTCGTGGCGTGCACCGAAGCGCCGCCCAGTTCTTCCGGCGTGACGACTTCGTTGGTCACCGTCTTCACCACGTCGGGACCGGTGACGAACATGTAGCTGGTGTTCTTCACCATGAAGATGAAGTCGGTCATCGCCGGCGCATAGACGTCGCCGCCGGCGCACGGGCCCATGATGACGCTGATCTGCGGGATCACGCCCGAGGCCTGGACCACGCGGCGGAATACGTAGGAGTAACCGGCGAGCGCCGCGACGCCCTCCTGGATGCGGGCGCCGCCGGCGTCGTAGAGGCCGATGATCGGCGCGCGCGCCTTCAGCGCCATGTCCTGGATCTTGGTGATCTTGGCCGCGTGGGTCTCCGACAGCGAGCCGCCGAACACGGTGAAGTCCTTGGCGAACACGAACACCTTGCGGCCGTTGATGGTGCCCCAGCCGGTGACGACGCCGTCACCGGGGATCTTGGTCTTGTCCATGCCGAATTCGGTCGAGCGGTGCTGGACGAACATGTCCATCTCCTCGAACGAATGCTTGTCCATCAACAGGTCGATGCGCTCCCTCGCGGTGAGACGGCCGCGCGAATGCTGCGCGTCGATGCGCTTTTCGCCGCCGCCGAGTTTGGCACCGGCGCGACGTTCTTCCAGGGCTTCAATAACGGACATCGATCGGACCAACTGACTTACCGGCTTTTGACGAGTGGAGGCAGGTCGGTGCAGATGCCTTCGTAAACTTCGGCGGCCATGCCGATGGTCTCACCGAGGGTCGGATGCGGGTGAATGGTCTTGCCGATATCCAGCGCATCGGCACCCATTTCAATCGCGAGACAGATTTCCCCGATCAACTCGCCGGCATGCGGACCGACGATCACGCCGCCGACGATGCGCCCCGTTTCGACCTCGAACAACAGCTTCGTCATGCCGTAGGACGCGGCCGATGCGATGGCCCGACCGGATGCGGCCCATGGGAATTTTGCCGAACGAATTGTCCCGCCCGACTCAGCAACGTCGCGCTCGGATTTGCCGACCCAGGCGATCTCTGGATCGGTGTAGGCGACATTGGGGACAATGTTGGCCGTAAAGGCCGCCGGCTTCCCGGCAGCGACTTCCGCGGCGACGTGCCCCTCATGCACCGCCTTGTGGGCCAACATTGGCCCGCCGACGACGTCGCCGATGGCGAAGATGTTGGGCGCCGTCGTTCTCATCTGCTCGTCGACCGTGATGAAGCCTTTCGCGTCGAGCGCAATCCCGATCCGTTCGAGACCGAGCTCGCCGCTGTTCGGAACGCGGCCGGCCGATTGCAACACCAGATCGTATGATGCCGTTCGCGCCGAGCCGCCCGTGATACCAACCTTAACGCCGTCGGGCGTGACCTCGGCGGTCGATACGCTGCTTGCAACCTCGATGTGCTCGAAGCGATGCGCGTTGCGCGATCGCCAGATCTTCACGGCATCGGCATCCACGCCCGCGAGGATCTCCGGGAGCCTTTCGACCAAGTCGATCTTGGCGCCAAGCGCGCTATAAACCGTCGCCATCTCCAGGCCGATGATCCCTGCTCCGATCACCAGAATGCGGTCCGGAATGCTCCGCATCGCGAGCGCGCCGGTCGACGTCACGATCCGCTCATCCGTTGGAAGCACTGCCAGTTCCACTGCGCGTGAACCCGTCGCGATGATGCATTGTCCGAATTCGATCTGCTGCAAGCTCGGCGCATCGCCCGCAACCGCGAGTCGCGTGGCGGAGACGAATGTCGCAGTGCCGCGGATCACCGTTACCCGGCGCGCCGCCGCCATCTGGCTCAGCCCATCCGTCAGCTTCTTGACGGTGTCGTCCTTGAAGGCACGCAACGCCTGCAGATCGATTTCTGGCGCGGCGAAGCGGATGCCCTTATCGGCAATCCGCTCGGCCTCCTCCTTGACAGCTGCAACATGAAGCAGCGCCTTCGACGGGATGCAGCCGACGTTCAGGCAGACTCCGCCCAAGGTGTCGTATCGCTCGACGATCGCCGTCTTCAATCCGAGGTCCGCGGCCCGATAGGCTGCTGAATATCCACCAGGGCCGCCGCCGATCACGACGAGGTCGTAGCGCGGGAGATCGGCTGCGCGCGAACCAGAAGCGGTCTGGCTTGGCGAGACCGTCTCGGCTTTCGCGCCGGGCTCGCGCGATGCCAGCGCCGCGGCCGTCGCGATGATCGTGCCTTGAGACACCTTGTCGCCGACGCGGAGTGCGACGCTCGCGATTGTGCCATCGATCGGCGAGGGAATCTCCAGCGTCGCCTTGTCGGATTCGACGACGATCAACGCCTGCTCGCGCGCGACGACGTCGCCGGGCTTGACATGAATTTCGACAACTTCGACGTCCCGGAAGTCCCCGATATCGGGGACCCGGATCTCCTCTGTCCGTTGCATCTGCGTCCTCACAATGCGAAGCGCCGAAGATCGGCTAGCACCGTCGCGACGAAGCCCAGAAATCGGGCTGCGGCCACGCCATCGACCACGCGGTGATCCCACGAGAGATTGAGCGGAAGCATCAGCCGCGGCTCGAATTCGCGGCCATTCCAGACGGCCTCAGTCGCGGCACGCCCGGCGCCGAGGATCGCCACCTCGGGCGCGTTGATGATCGGCGTGAAACCCTGCCCACCGACGCCCCCCAGAGAGGACACAGAGAAACAGCCACCCTGCATGTCGCCCGACGCGAGCTGCCCCGCGATCGCTCTGTCGGCCAGCGAGCGCATTTCCGCGGCGATCTGCCGAAGTCCCTTCTTGTCGCAGTCCCGGATCACCGGCACGACCAGACCTTTCGGCGTGTCGACGGCGAAGCCGATGTGAACATACTGCTTGAGGATCAACTCACCGCCATCGAGCGACGAATTGAAGCGCGGATAATTCATCAGCGCCACGGCTGCGGCCTTGATCAGCAGCGACACCATGGTGAGCTTCGCGGCCTCCTTCGCGGCCTCGGCATTGGCGAGCTGACGAAACGCTTCGGCCTCGGTCACGTCTGCTCTGTCGAAATTCGTCACATGCGGAATGACATTCCAGTTACGCGACAGGTTTGCGCCGGTCAGCTTCTGGATGCGCGTCAGCGGCAGGCGCTCGACCGCGCCGTACTTCTCGAAGTCCACCTTGGGCCAATCAACCGACGTATGGGGCGCAGGCGCCATGGCCAGGCCTGATCGCACCAGTCCGTTGACGAAAGCCGCCACGTCCTCACGCAGGATCCGACCCTTGGGGCCGGTGGGCTTGACGGAGTCGAGCGAGACGCCGAGCTCCCGCGCCAAAGCGCGGACCGACGGTGACGCATGCGCGGCGCCGATCGGCTGCGGCTGCTCCAGATGTGCTCGCGAGTCGACTGGCGGCGCTGCGGGCGTTGGCGGTTGCGGCGCTGCGGGCTGCTGCGAGACCAGTTGCTCCAGCTTTGGCGCCGGCGCAGCCGGCGGCCGAGGCGCGGTGGACTCACCTCGTCCTTCGAGGATCATCAGAACCGAGCCTTGAGAGACCCTCGCGCCGACGTCGATCAGCAGTTTGGCCACCGTACCTGCGGCCGGCGATGGCACCTCCATCGTCGCCTTGTCGGACTCGATCGACAATAGCGGCATGTCGATCGTGACCACGTCACCGACCGACACATTGATTTCGACCACTGGAACGTCTTTGTAGTCGCCTATATCCGGCAGAACGACTTCCATTGAATGCGACATGGCGCTCCGCCCCCTCTCAGCGAGACCAAGGCGATGGGACGCCGGCCGGCAATTCGTAGCGAGCAATCGCATCGGCAACCCGCTGCCGCGTGACGTCGCCCGACTTCGCCAGCGCCGACAGCGCCGCGACGACGATCTGCTGACGATCAACCTCGAAGAAGGCGCGCAGCGCGGCGCGCGTATCGCTGCGCCCGAAGCCGTCGGTGCCGAGCACCGTAAACGGCGCCTCGATATAGGAGGCGATCAGTTGCGGATAGGCGCGGACATAATCCGACGCCGCGACGATCGGCGTGGCGCCACCGAGGCACTTTGCGACGTGGCTTTCGACTGGGTCGGACAGAGGCGCAAGCCGATTGGCTCGCTCGACTTCACGCGCTTCCCGCGCCAGCTCGGAATAGCTGGTTGCCGACCAGACTTCGCTCGACACGTTCCATTCGCTGTGCAGCATCGACGCAGCGGCCATCACCTCCGGCAGAATCGCGCCCGAGCCGACCAGGCGTATTTTCGCCGGCCCGTCGGCGCTCGGCAGAACCCGATAAAGACCCTTGATGATGCCGTCGCGCGCATCGGCGGGCATCGAAGGCTGCGCATAGTTCTCGTTCATCACCGTGAGGTAGTAGAACTCGTCGTTGCCCTGCTCGAGCATCGACCGCATGCCATGATCGACGATGACCGCCACCTCGTAGGGGAATGCAGGATCGTAAGCCCGGCAATTTGGAACGGTCGCCGCCATCAGATGGCTGGAGCCGTCCTGATGCTGCAAACCTTCGCCGCCGAGCGTCGTCCGGCCCGCCGTCGCCCCGATCAGAAAGCCGCGCGCCCGCTGGTCGGCCGCAGCCCAGATCAGATCGCCGACGCGCTGGAAGCCGAACATCGAATAGTAGATGTAGAACGGCAACAGCGGAAGT
>NZ_BADD01000393.1 GCF_000333455.1 Rhodopseudomonas sp. B29 | reverse complement strand
GCCTGCGCCAGCCGTCGCGGCGGTGGATTGCGGGCAATTGATCAATCCGGACATCGTGCGGGCGCAGATCGAAGGCGGCGTGCTGTTCGGACTATCAGCCGCGCTGTTCAACAGCATCACCTTCGCGGAAGGCCACGTCCAACAAAGCAATTTCAACGATTATCGCCAGCTGCGCATCAACGAAGCGCCGTCGGTCGACGTGCATCTGGTCGACAGTCACGAAGCGCCCGGCGGCCTCGGCGAGGTCGGTACCGTGTCGGCGGCGCCGGCGCTCGCCAATGCGATCTTCGCCGCCACCGGCGTCCGCATGCGCCGCCTGCCCGTCGACACTTCCTTGCTCCAAATCCGGAACGCGTCGTGACCAGGATCCTGTCCGTCATCGCTGCCGTCATCGTCGTCGCGGCGGCAGCGCTCAGCTGGTTCTTCTTCTGGCCGGCCCCGCTTCCGCCTGTGCAGGCCTCGGCGAACCAGCCGACCGGCGCTGAATTGATCAAGCGCGGTGCCTATCTCACTGCCGCAGGTGACTGTGAAAGCTGCCACACCGCGCCGGGCGGCAGGCCATTCGCCGGTGGCCGCGCCTTCAAACTACCGTTCGGCACCATCTATTCGTCGAACATCACGCCCGACGCCGACAACGGCATAGGCCGCTGGTCCGATGCGGAGTTCGTTCGCGCGCTGCATCAGGGCATCGGCCGCCAGGGCGAGGACCTCTATCCGGCGTTTCCCTACACCGCCTATGCGCTGCTCTCGACCGACGACGCACTGGCGATCCGCGCCTATCTCGCGACGCTGCGGCCGGTCGCCAAGCAGCCGCCCGCCAATACGCTGATCTTCCCGTTCAACCAGCGCCCCGCGCTCCGCGCCTGGAAGCTCTTGTTCATGCCGACAAGGCGCTGGCAGCCGTCGCCCGATCGCGATGCGCGCTGGAACAGAGGCGCTTATCTGGTCGAGGCCCTGGCGCATTGTGGCGACTGCCATACGCCGCGCAATCTGATGTTCGCCACCAAGAGTGATGCCAAGTTTGCTGGTGGCGTGGTCGACGGCTGGAAGGCCTACAACATCACGCCCGACGCCGAGAGCGGCATTGGCCGCTGGTCGGACGACGATATCGTCGACTATCTGGCGACCGGCCACGCGACGGATCGCGGCGGCGCCGCAGGCGGCATGGCGGAAGCAATCAAGTTCAGCCTCAGCCATTTGCACCGCGACGATTTGGCGGCGATCACCGCCTATCTGCGCACAGTGCCGCCGCAGCGCTCGGAACAGCCGACTGCCGATCCGCATCCCAAGACGCTCGAAGGCGCTGGCTCATGGTCACCCGGCTCCGATACGACAGGCGATCCGCTCGGCCAGCGTATCTTCGCGTCGGCTTGCGCAAGCTGCCACGGCCTCGACGGCAGCGGCCGCCAAACTGACAACGCCGCGCTGCGCGGCGCCCGCAGCGTCGCCGATCCGAGCGGCACCAATGTCGTCCGCACCGTGCTGCAGGGAATCTCGGTCAATTCGCCGACAGGCTCGATGCCGGCGTTTGCGGCCTATTCGGACTCTGAGATTGCAGCCGTCGCGAACTACGTTCTCGAGCATTTCGGCGGCAAGCCCGGCCGTGTCAGCAGCACCGACGTCAAAGCCGCCCGCAACTGATCATCATCGCCGACGGACAGGAGAGCCGCATGAAATCGATCAAGTCCGTCATCGTCGCACTTGCCATGCCGATGCTCGTCCTAGCCAGTGCGCAAGCAGCAGCGCCGCAGGTCCGCACACAGGCGCCGGGCTACTACCGAATGATGCTCGGCAATTTCGAAGTCACGGCCCTGCTCGACGGCACCCATACGTTCCCGGTGCAGCAGGTGATGCTGCGTAACGAGACTGGTAACGATGGCAAAAGACAGGCTGTCAAACTGTCCGAGCAGCATCCGGGCGAAGCCGAGGCGCTGCTCGCCGCCGAGCGGCTGAAACTGCCGCTGGAAGGCGCCATCAACGCATTTCTGATCAATACGGGCGACAAGCTGATCCTGATCGACAGCGGCGCTGGCAGCCTCTACGGCGATTGCTGTGGCCATCTGCTGAAAAACCTCGAGGCCGCTGGCTACAAGCCCGAGCAGGTC
>NZ_BADD01000394.1 GCF_000333455.1 Rhodopseudomonas sp. B29 | reverse complement strand
TTGATCGAACCGTCCGACATCCTGGCTTCGGCATAGTCGCACGATGGCTTCGACCCACCTGTTGTACATCCAACTAGGCGTGATGGATTTACCAATTTCCATCCTTGATTCTGGTGATCGACATAGAGCTATACTCTAACTTGTATGCTCTTGCCGCCGAGGGTGTAAATCCTGCTTTGCGCCATTCGCGCCGCCTCGACCGACTGGCTTGAATTTGGTGATCCTGGAAGATGCCGCACATATTGTTGACAACATCTACGCGCTCGAGGTTATCCGAGATTTCGGCGCGTGCTTACTGCTTCTGCATCTTCTTGCTTTCCGAAATCATTTTCTTAGCCTGCATCTTCGCTGCTTACGCATTGTTATCGAGCTCAGACCGCAGGCGAGCCTAGCAAACAACAGCTGTTCGACCTCACCACGGTCGCGATCGAAACCGCGGTGCTGCTCGCCTCGAGCTTCACCTGCGGCATGGCGGCGATCGCCGCCGACGTCCGCAACGTCAAATGGTTTCAGATCTCGATGGCCGCGACGGCCGTTCTGGGTATTTGCTTCCTCGGGCTCGAATTCCACGAATTCTCCGAGCTGATCGAGCGCGGCGCGGGTCCCTCGCGCAGTGCGTTTCTCAGTTCGTTCTTTTCGTTGGTGGGTTGCCACGGCTTGCACGTTTCCGCCGGCACGCTGTGGCTGTTGACGATGATGGCGCAGGTCTGGAGCAAAGGCTTCCGCGCCGACATCCAGCGCCGCATCCTGTGCTTCGCGCTGTTCTGGCACGCCCTTGACATCATCTGGGTGGGAATTTTCTCCATGGTCTATCTTCTCGGGAAAGCAACATGAGCGAGC
Source organism: Rhodopseudomonas sp. B29 (assembly GCF_000333455.1). GTDB lineage: Bacteria > Pseudomonadota > Alphaproteobacteria > Rhizobiales > Xanthobacteraceae > Rhodopseudomonas. The sequence continues at coordinate 15,401 of NZ_BADD01000394.1, read as the reverse complement.
AAAAGGCCCAACAGGCGCACGGTCACGCCTACGATCTCGCACCCGGTGACGAAGAAGAAGTCGACGTCGGCCATCGCGTCATGGGCTACGTGACGGGTCTCGGCCTGTCGATCGTCCTCACCGTGACGTCCTTCTTTATCGCCGGCACCACGCTGGTGTGGCAGCCCAGCATTCCCGTCGCGCTCGGCGTGCTGGCCATCGCGCAGATGGGCATCCATCTGGTGTTCTTCCTGCACATCACCACCGGTCCCGACAACACCAACAACGTGATGGCGCTCGCCTTCGGCCTGCTCATCGTGTTCCTGGTTGTCGGCGGCTCGATCTGGATCATGGGCCACCTCAATGACAACATGCGGCCGGCCGAGCCGGTGATCCAACAGACGCCCTGACAATTGAAAGCGGCGCGATGTGTTAGCATCGCGCCGCCACCTTGGTCGAAGGGCGTGCGAATCAGCGCGGCCGACGCGATTGATTGGACGTTAGTGCCCGCGCGCAAGCGACGTCGAGCATCGTGACTCCGCCGACAGCAGCAAGCGCCATCGCGACATTGCTGCGCTTCGGATTGCCGTCGAGCTGCGTCACCAGAGTGCCGATCTCCAGGGCATCGCCGCCGACGCGGCTCCACCCCGACGCAGGCGAACCGGTAGCAAGGATAGCCAAGCCGGTGGCGATCTCGCGCAACTCATAAAGTTGGATCGTCGCTTCGCTGCCTCGCATGCCCAATGCACGCGTCGGGCGACGCGGCGCTGCAGCGTCGTTCCAATTCCGGACGGGACTGCGAGGTGGGGCGGCCCGATAGGAATTGTCGGTCGCTCTCCCGATAATGGGACTTTCATTAGAACCATCGCCGATGCGGTGCGTTGAGCCGCGGCCTCAACGGAGTTCCACATGCCGCTGACGATCAACGGGACGGAGCGCACATTCGACGGCGATCCGCGCACCACTCTGCTCGATTATTTGCGCCGTGACTGCAACCTGACCGGCACCAAGAAGGGCTGCGACCACGGACAGTGCGGCGCCTGCACCGTGCTGATCAACGGCCAGCGTATCAATTCCTGCCTGACGCTGGCGGTCATGCACGATGGCGACGCGATCACCACCATCGAGGGCCTCGGCGACCCGCAGAACATGCATCCGCTGCAGGCGGCTTTCGTTCGACACGACGGCTATCAGTGCGGCTATTGTACACCGGGCCAGATCTGTTCGGCGAAAGCGATGCTGGACGAGGCGGCGTTAGGTTGGCCGAGCTTCGTGACGCCGGACATCACCGGCGAGGTGCGGTTGACGCGCGACGAGATCGCCGAGCGCATGAGCGGAAATCTCTGCCGTTGCGGCGCGTACTCCAACATCGTCGATGCCATCGTCGAAATCATGGAGGCGCAGCGGTGAGGCCGTTTCTGTATTCGCGCGCCGACGGACTCGACCACGCGGTACAGCTGGCGCGCGAGGGCGCACGGCCGATCGCCGGCGGCACCAACCTGCTCGATCTGATGAAGCTGCAGATCGAGGCGCCGGAACGGCTGGTCGACATCAACCGCCTGCCGCTTGGTGGCATCGAACCGGACGGCGAGGGGGTGCGCATCGGCGCGCTTGTCAGCAACAGTGCTTGTGCGGCCGATGAGCGCATCCGCCGCGACTATCCGGTGCTGTCCCGAGCCATCCTGGCCGGCGCGACGTTCCAGCTCCGCAATAAGGCGACCACGGCCGGCAATCTGTGCCAGCGCACGCGCTGCTACTATTTCTACAACATCGACACGCCGTGCAACAAACGCCGGCCGGGAAGCGGCTGTTCGGCGATCGGTGGCTTTAATCGAATTCACGCCATCCTGGGTACGAGCGATGCTTGTATCGCGACCTATCCGGGCGACATGGCGGTGGCGCTCGCCGCGCTGAATGCGCAGGTCGAGATCACCACGGCGCAGGGTCGCAAACGCCACGTCCCAGTGCGCGGCTTCCATCGTTTGCCCGGCGATACGCCCGAGAAGGACAATGTGCTGGAGCCCGGCGACATGATCACCGCCGTCGCGCTGCCGCCGCCGGCCGGTGGCCGGCAAATCTACCGCAAAGTGCGTGAGCGCTCGTCCTATGCGTTTGCGCTGGTGTCGATCGCCGCGGTGGTGCGGATGGAGGGCGGCAAGATCGCCGCGGCTTCGCTGGCCTTCGGCGGTCTGGCGCACAAGCCGTGGCACGACCCGCGCATCGACGAATTGCTCGCCGGCGCGATGCCGTCGGACGCGCTCGCCGACAAGGCCGCCGACCTGCTGCTCGAAGGCGCTCAGGGCTATGGCGACAACGACTTCAAGATTCCGCTCGCAAGGCGCGCGCTCAAGGCTGTGCTGCGCGAAGCGACAGGAGACGCCGCATGACCCGTTTGCTGACCATGGACGCGCCGGACGAGCGTAATCGTCTCGACGCGATGGCGCAGGGCGTCATCGGCAAGCCGCTGGACCGGCCCGATGGCCCAGCCAAGACCACAGGCACCGCCAAATATGCTGCCGAATACAACATTCCCGGCTGCGTCGAAGGCGTGCTGGTTACCGCGGCGATCAGCAAGGGGCGGGTTGCGTCGATCGACGACAGTTCAGTCATGTCGATGCCGGGCGTCATTGCCGTGATCGCCGATGAGCGGATGACGGCGCGCTCGGCCCAAGGCGGTGCCGGCAAGTCACCAGTGCGTCAGATCGACCGCGTGGAGTATTGGGGCCAGCCGGTCGCGCTGGTTGTTGCCGAAAGCTTCGAGCAGGCGCGCGATGCTGCCAAGCATCTGCGTATCGAGTATCAGGCTGATGAAGATGCGATCGTCGATCAGCACGATGCCGACGCGCCGGTCGAACCCTACGGCGATCCGGTTGTCCAGGGCGATCTCGGACATGTGATGAAGCAGGCGGCGTTTGCCGTCGACGTCACGTACACGACCGAATGCCACAATAGCGCGCCGATGGAGCCGCATGCCTCGATCGCCGAATGGGACGGCGACAAGCTTACGGTTCATACCAGCCTGCAGATGATCAAATACAACGTCAAGGAGATGGCGGACGCGCTCGGCCTCTCCACGGAGAAGGTGCGCCTTCTATCGCCCTATGTCGGCGGCGGCTTCGGCTCCAAGCTCGGCGTTAGCGTCGAAGGAGCCGCCGCGGCGGTGGCGGCGATCAAGCTGAAGCGGCCGGTGCGCGTGGTGCTGTTGCGCCAGCAGGTGTTTCAATGCGTAATGCGCCGCTCCGAAACGACGCAGCGGCTACGTCTCGCCGCCGACAAAGACGGCCGGCTGATCGGCTTCGGCCATGAAGCCAAGGTGTCGAATCTGCCGGACGAGGATTTCGCCGAGCCGGTGACGCAGGCCAGCGAGTTCTTGTACCCCGGCAAGAACCGTACGCTCCGCGTGGATCTCGCCCGCATCCATCTCGTCACCGCCGGCTCGGTGCGTGCGCCGGGCGAAGCCGTCGGCATGCAATGCCTCGAATCGGCGATGGACGAGTTGGCTAATCAGATCGGGATCGATCCGGTTGAACTGCGCCTGCGCAACATTCCGGAACGTCATCCGAGCAAGGATATTCCTTATAGCTCGCGCAAGCTCGCCGAGTGTCTACGCGATGGCGCAAAGCGCTTCGGCTGGAGCGCCGATCGCAAGCCGGCGCAGCTACGCGACGGCGAGTGGTGGATCGGGACTGGAATGGCGACGGCCTGCCGCGTCCACAATCTCAACGAGGCGCAAGCGCGGGTGACGTTGCGCGCCGACGGCACCGCCGAGGTCGCCAGCGACATGACCGACATCGGCACCGGCACCTATGCGGTGCTGAGCCAGATCGCCGGCGAAATGCTCGGGCTCGATATCAAGGACGTTTCGGTGAAGCTCGGCGACTCTAATTTTCCGCCCGGTGCGGGCTCGGGCGGAAGCTGGGGTGCACCCTCGACCGGCTCCGCCGTATTCGTCGCCTGCGAGGCGATCCGTGCTGAGCTGGCGAAGCGGCTCGGTTGCACTGAAACCGAGCTGACTTTGCGAGACGGCTTTGCGACGGCCGGCAATCGCCGTGTGGCGCTGACCGACGTGCTGTCGGGCGACCACTTCGAAGAAGTCGGGCACTTCAAGGCCGGCAAAATAACTGATGCCTTCTCGGCCGCGATGTACGGCGCGTTCTTCGCCGAGGTCGGCGTCAATGCCTACACCGGCGAAGTCCGCGTGCGGCGCTTTCAAGGGACATTCGGCTTCGGCCGTCCGCTCAATGCCAAGACCGCGACCTCGCAATGCATGGGCGGCATGGTGTGGGGCATCGGCAGCGCGCTGACCGAAGATTTGGTATTCGACAAGCGCAACGGCCACATCGTCAATCCGGACCTTGCCGAGTATCATCTGCCCGTCAATCTCGACGTGCCCAAGCTCGACGTGGTGCTGCTCGACGAGCGCGATCCGGCGGCGAGCCCGCTGCAGGCCAAGGGCGTCGGCGAGCTCGGCATCTGTGGCGCGGCGGGCGCGATCTGCAACGCCATCTATCACGCCTCCGGCGTGCGGGTGCGGAGCTATCCGATCACGCCCGATAAAGTGCTCGCCGAGTTGCCCGAACCATAGCGTGTCCACATGACTGCAGGCGGTCGCGGTGAATTGGCGCTTGCGCTTGTGCTGGCCGCCGTCGCCGGCTTTGTCGATGCGGTTGGCTTTCTCGAACTCGGCAACCTGTTCGTCTCATTCATGAGCGGCAACTCGACCCAGCTCGGTCTGGCGTTAGCGCAGACCGACTGGAAGACAGCGACGCTCCCTGCCGTGATCATCGCCACGTTCCTGCTTGGCGTGGTGATCGGTCGCCTGCTGGTGGTCGTAGCCGGCGGCTGGTGTCGCGCCGTCGTTCTTATCGTCGAGGCGCTACTGCTCGTATTGTCATTATTGCCAACAGTGGCTTTGCACGTCGCAGTCCTGCTCATGACCTTCGCCATGGGCCTGCAGAACACGGCGATGCATCAGGCAGCGGGAAGGAAAGTCAGTCTCACCTTCATGACCGGAATGCTGGTGAGGGTCGGTGAGAAATTGTCGGAGGCCATACTTGGCGGCAGCTTCAAAGATGTGGTGCTGGAATCCCTGATGTGGTTCGGCTTCATCCTCGGCGCGGTGATCGGCGCGCTCGGCTTCGCGACCTATGGCCGGCTCGCCCTGGCGGCACCGGTCGGCTGTCTGGCGCTGGCCGGATTAATCTGCTGCCTGCCGTCACGCGTGGCAGCTGATTAATCCATCTCCTTCATCACCTGCGCATAGGCGAGCAGCGCGAACAACGCGGTGCCGCCGAGCACGTTGCCGATCAGCGTCGGCACGATGAAGCCGCCGATCACTTGGCCGACGCTGGCCATGCCCTCCCACATCAGCAGGAATGCCTCCATGCTGCCGGCGACGATGTGCATGAAGCCGCCGGCCGAAATCACCGTGGTCATGATCACGATCAGTCCGACCTGACCGCCTTCGGTGCTGGGTAGCAACCACACCAGCGCGGCGACCAGAAAGCCGGCGGCGATCGCCTTGAATACGGTTTCGACGAAGCCGTATTCGAACACATGACGGCTGATCTCGATCATGTCGCGCTTGAGCTCGGGCGTGATCACCGACGTGAAACTGCAGAACGCAGCGGCGAACAACGTGCCGGCGAAATTCGCCAGCAACACCACCGCCCACAGCCGCCCGGCGCGGCCGAGGTCGCGGCGTGACCAGCTCGCCATCACCGGCAGCACCACCGTGATGGTGTTCTCGGTGAAGAGTTGCTGGCGGCCGAGTACGACCATCAGAAAGCCGACTGAATAGCCGAAACTGCTGACCAGGTGCCGCCAGCTCGACGGCTCGAAAGAGTGTTGCAGGATCGCCTGGGCGAGCAGCGAGAAGCTGATCGATAGCCCGGCAGCCACCCCCGACCACCACAGCGACACCACCGGCCGCGCCATCTCCTCTTCGCCAGAGCGGCGGACGACTTCGTAGATGACCGGCGTCCGCGGCGCCGATCGGGATTCGATGTCGTCGGCTTCGCGCTCGGTGATCCGCGCCTCGCCGCGATTGCCCGCGCCGTCTTGCCTGGGGGCAAATTGCTCCCGTTCGTCCTGCTGTGGCTTAGCCATCGCCGCCCACTGGTCCGCGGCGGCGCGGCGTCGCGCCGCTGCTATCCGCGGAACCGTAGGTCAAGCAGGGACCGTGCACAAAGTTCCGAACCACCAACAATGCGGGCGGTTCCAGCGGCCCAGAGTCGACCTCGATCAGTTCTGCGCTGCCGCCCAGTTCGGGAACGGATCTGGAAGCTGTCGCCACGCGTCGGGCGTGAATTGAGCGTCGTCACCCACCAAGCACATGTCGAGCTGGCGGCGCAGCGCCGCCTCGTCCATGTCGCCAGTGCCGATGAAGACGATCTCCTGGCGGCGATCACCCCACACCGGGTCGAGATAAGGTTTCATCGCCTTGTGCCACTCCGCACTGTCGGGCCACCGCGTCTTCGGCACCGCCGACCACCACACGCCGCGCTTCGAAGTCCGCACCATCGCGCCGGCCTGGGCGATTTCGCCGACATGCTGTGGCCGCGTCGCCAGCCAGAAGAAACCCTTGGCGCGGATTACGCCCGGCCAGCTGCGATTGCAGAACGACTGGAAGAGCATTGGATGAAACGGCCGCCGCGCCCGGTAGACGAACGAGCGGATGCCGTATTCCTCGGTCTCGGGAATGTGGTCGGCGAAGCCGTTCAGCTCCTTGAACCACAGCGGGTGCTGATGCGCGCGCTCGAAGTCGAACAGCCCGGTGTGAAGTACTGACGACAGCGGCACGTCGGCGAAGTCGGCTTCGATGATCTTCGCATCGGAGTTCAGCGCCCGCACGATCGATCGCGCGGCTTCGCGCCGGCCCGGTGAGGTCGCCGACACCTTGTTGAGCACGATGACGTCTGCGAATTCGATCTGCTCGACGAGCAAATCGACCAGCGTGCGCTCATCATCGTCGCCGGCGACTTCGCCGCGGTCGCGCAAGAATTCCTGGCTGGAATAATTCGCCAGCAGATTGGCGGTGTCGACCACGGTCACCATCGTGTCGAGGCGCGCAATGTCGGACAGGCTGGCGCCGTTCTCGTCGCGGAATTCGAACGTCGCGGCGACCGGCAGCGGCTCGGCGATGCCGGTGGATTCGATCACCAGCGCGTCGAACTTGCCGCTTTCGGCGAGCTTGCGGACCTCGAGCAGCAGATCCTCGCGCAGCGTGCAGCAGATGCAGCCGTTGGTCATCTCGACCAGGGTTTCTTCCGATCGTGTCAGCCCACCTTCCTGCCGCACCAGTTCGGCGTCGATGTTTACCTCGCTCATGTCGTTGACGATCACCGCGATCCGACGGCCTTCGCGGTTCGCCAGCATGCGATTGAGCAGGGTGGTTTTGCCGGCACCGAGAAAGCCGGACAGCACGGTGACCGGAAGCAAAGAAGCGTCCATCGCATCGACCTCATGGGGATTGAATATGTAATGTTATAACATTACATGTAGACAGACAAGTTTACTTTTAGGGCTCGCGCGGGCGGTGTTCCTCGAACGCTTGCGGTTTCACAGGGGCTGACGCATGCGCTCCCGCGCCACTCGCCATTGAGAGGTGGCAGGTTCTGCAGTAAGGCTTGCATATGGTCGCAATCCTGCGGCGCGCCTTTCTCACTCGAGCCGGCTTTCCGGCCGGCGCGCCTCCGCGACGGACATTTCACGGAACAGTTCAATGCCAGCCTATCGATCCAGAACGACGACCCACGGCCGCAACATGGCCGGTGCCCGCGGCCTTTGGCGCGCCACCGGCATGAAGGACTCTGATTTCGGCAAGCCGATTATCGCGGTCGTCAATTCGTTCACGCAGTTCGTGCCCGGCCATGTCCACCTCAAGGATCTCGGCCAGCTCGTCGCGCGTGAGATCGAAGCGGCCGGCGGCGTCGCCAAGGAGTTCAACACGATCGCGGTCGACGACGGCATCGCAATGGGCCACGACGGCATGCTGTACTCGCTGCCGTCGCGCGAACTGATTGCCGACAGCGTCGAGTACATGGTCAACGCGCACTGCGCCGACGCGATGGTGTGCATTTCGAATTGCGACAAGATCACGCCCGGCATGCTGATGGCGGCGATGCGGCTGAACATTCCGGCCGTGTTCGTCTCCGGCGGCCCGATGGAAGCCGGCAAGGTGGTGCTCAAGGGCAAGACCCACGCGGTCGACCTGATCGACGCGATGGTTGCGGCCGCCGACAGCAGCATGAGCGATGAAGACGTGCAGACGATGGAGCGCTCGGCGTGCCCGACCTGCGGCTCGTGCTCGGGCATGTTCACCGCCAACTCGATGAACTGCCTTACCGAGGCCCTCGGCCTTTCGCTGCCCGGCAACGGCTCGGTGCTGGCGACGCATGCCGACCGCAAGCGGCTGTTCGTCGAGGCCGGCCACACCATCGTCGATCTTGCGCGGCGTTACTACGAGAACGACGACGCCTCGGTGCTGCCGCGTAATATCGCGAACTTCAAGGCGTTCGAGAACGCCATGACGCTCGATATCGCGATGGGCGGCTCCACCAACACCGTACTGCATCTGCTCGCCGCGGCGCGCGAGGCCGAACTCGATTTCTCGATGAAGGATATCGACCGGCTGTCGCGCCGCGTGCCGTGCCTCAGCAAGATCGCGCCCTCGGTGTCCGACGTGCATATGGAAGACGTGCATCGCGCAGGCGGCATCATGGCCATCCTCGGCGAACTCGATCGCGGCGGCCTGCTCGATACGTCCTGCACAACCGTGCATTCGGAAACGCTCGGCGCGGCACTGGCGCGCTGGGACATCCGCCAGAGTAACAGCGAGAGCGTGCGGACTTTCTTCCGCGCGGCGCCCGGCGGCGTGCCGTCGCAGACCGCGTTCAGCCAGGAGCGCCGCTACGACGAGCTCGATCTCGACCGCGAGAAGGGCGTGATCCGCGACGTCGCCCATGCGTTCAGCAAGGACGGCGGCTTGGCTGTGCTGTACGGCAACATCGCGCAGGACGGCTGCATCGTGAAGACTGCCGGCGTCGATGCCTCGATCCTGAAATTTTCCGGTCCGGTGAAGGTGTTCGAGAGCCAGGACGACGCGGTGTCGGCGATCCTCACCAACAAGATCGTCGCCGGTGATGTCGTGGTGATCCGCTACGAAGGCCCGCGCGGTGGCCCCGGCATGCAGGAGATGCTGTATCCGACCAGCTACCTGAAATCGAAGGGGCTGGGCAAAGCCTGTGCGCTGATCACCGACGGCCGCTTCTCCGGCGGCACCTCGGGCCTGTCGATCGGCCACGTTTCGCCGGAAGCGGCCGAAGGCGGCCCCATCGGTTTGGTGCGCGATGGCGACCGGATTTCGATCGACATTCCCAACCGCACGATCTCACTCGATGTCTCGGATGCCGAACTGGCGAAGCGGGGCGAGGAAGAGCGTACGCGTGGCGATGCCGCCTTCACCCCGAAGGATCGCCAGCGCAACGTCTCGGCCGCGCTGCAGGCCTACGCATTGCTCACTACCAGCGCCGCGAATGGTGCCGTGCGTGATGTGAAGCGGCGGTTTGGGAAGAATTAAGCGGCTGTATGCACTGAGTCCTCATCCTGAGGAGCGCCGGTGTCGCCCGGAGGGCGAGACCGGGGCGTCTCGAAGGATGAGGCCACGTGTGCTTGCGGCCCATGGTTCGAGACGGCGCTACGCGCCTCCTTACCATGAGGTCTTGACTGTTGCGGTATTGATGAGCGTCGGTTCTGTTTCCATTGAAACCGAGCTAGCAGCGCGGCTGCACTAGCCCGATCGCCGCAAACCGGCGAACGGCTTGTGGCGGTGATCGCGATACGCCGCGATGGCCGCACCGAAGGCGAGAAACAGCGCGCGGTTGATCGGGTTGCGCTGCGGGTCGTATTCGGCGTGCCACTGCACGCCGAGAGCGAAGCCGGGCGCGCCTTCGATCCTGATGGCTTCGATGGTGCCGTCCTCGGCGATGCCCTCGATCACCACGCGTTCGCCCGGCACCAGGATGCCCTGGCCGTGCAGCGAATTCACCCGGATCAGATCGCGGCCGAACAGCTTCTCGAACTCGCCGCCCTGGCTGAGCTGCACCGAATGCCGGTCGGCGAACACGACTTCGGCATCAGGATGAATTTCGCCGGTCGGAAGCCTTGGCATGCGGTGGTTCATGCGCCCGGGCAGTTCGCGGATTTCCGGGTGCAGCGAGCCGCCATAGGCGACGTTCATTTCCTGAAAGCCGCGGCAGATGCCGAGCAGCGGCACGCCGCGATCGACGCAGGTGCGCACCAGCGCCAGCGCCATCGCGTCCCGCGCCGGATCGTAGGGCTCGTGGCGGGGATTGGGTTCGGTGTTGAAGTGGGCCGGGTGAACGTTGGCGCGGGCACCGGTGAGCAGTATGCCGTCTACCAGTTCGAGCAGTTGCTCGAGATCGGTGATCTCGGGATCACCGGCGAACATCAGCGGCAGCGCGTTCGCGACCTCGGCCACCGCCCGCAGGTTGCGTTCGCCCACATGCTGGACGGCGAACCGGTTCTCGACGAGATGGGCGTTGCCGATCACGCCGACCACCGCTCTGCGCGCCATCCTTAACCCTCCGCTGCAAATCGCCTGAATCATACAGTCGTCGTGGAAGAAATCGAGTGCCGGCCGGGGTTTTTAGGCGATGATCAGCCCTGCGCTGCTGGCGCGCTTTCGCGCCCACCGCTAAGAGGAGGCGTCGTCGCCCGGCTGCACCACGGCTGCCGCGGCTCCCGAGGAAACTCCCGTGATCGTCTGGGCTGCCTGATGAGCGTCGTGACCAGGCCCGACTTCGTGCAGACCGGCACGCCGGCCACCAGCCGCTGGCTGCTGCCGGCCGCTGTCAGGAATTTTGTCCGCAATCGGGAAATCGGACTTGTCGTCGTGGCGGTGATCATCGGCCTTCTGTCCGGGCTCCTGGTCGTGACCATCTCTGTGCTCAGCGAGTTGGCGCACTCGGTCCTGTTCAGCATCCCGTTCGACACCCGCCTCAGCGCCAACGGCGTGATTCCCTGGCAGCGCACGATCTTCGTGCCGATCGGCGGGGCCATCATCCTGGCGCTGATCAGCGTGTTCTATGTCGGACGCTTCAAGGGCCGGCTGGCCGACGCGATCGAGGCCAATGCGCTGTATGGCGGTCGCGTATCGATGCGCGGCAGCGTGCTGATTTCGATCCAGACCCTGATCTCGAACGGCTGCGGCGGCTCGGTCGGGCTCGAGGCCGGCTACACGCAAATCTGCTCGGCATTCAGTTCGTGGTTTGGTCAGCTGTTGTCTGCACGCCGCGCCGATATGCGGCTGCTGGTAGCGTGCGGTGCATCGGGCGCGATCAGCGCCGCTTTCACCGCCCCGCTCGCCGGAGCGTTTTTCGCCTTCGAGGTCGTGCTCGGCGCCTATACGTCGGCGAGCCTCGTCCCGGTGATCGCCTCGGCGGTGGCCTCGTGGCTGGTGACACGACAACTGACGCACCAATCCTTCCTGGTGATCCCCAACGTGCCGACGGCGGTCTCGGTGGAGATGATCGGCCAGACCATGACGATCGGTCTCGCCGCGGCGTTCTTCAGCATCGTGCTGATGCTCGCGGTGGCGTATTCCGAGCGTATCTTTCAGCGCATTACCTGGCTGCGCGGGTCGCTGCGCTTCGTCATCGGCGCTGCGCTGGTCGGCGGGCTCGGCCTGTTGACGCCCACCGTGCTGGGCTCCGGCCACGGCGCGATGCAGCTTCTGCTGCTCAGCAACCCGACCTGGCTGATGCTCGCGACCACGATCCTGCTGAAGACGCTGGCGTCGGCAATCACCATCGGCGCAGGCTTTCGCGGCGGCTTGTTCTTCGCCTCGCTGATGCTCGGCTCGCTGGTCGGTCAGCTCTACAACGCGCTGCTGAGCGGTCCATTCCCGCATCTTGTGCTGCAGCCCGGCTTCGCGGCGGTCGCCGGCATGGCGGCGGTCGGTACCGGCGTCATCGGTGCGCCGTTCAGCATGATCTGTCTGGCGCTCGAACTGACCGGCGATTTCTCCGTGACCATCGGCGCCGTGGTGGCGGCGTCGATGAGCGCGATGATCGTGCGCGAATTGTTCGGCTACAGCTTCGCGACCTGGCGCTTCCATCTGCGCGGCGAGGTTATTCGCGGACCACAGGACATCGGCTGGGTCAAGCAGATCAGCGCCACCACGCTGATGCGATCCGACTTCGAGACCGCGCCGGAGACGATGACGATCGCCGAGGCGGAGAAGTTGTTCCCACCCGGCCGCGTCAAGCAGATCGTGTTGCGCCAGGCCGACGGCAGCTATGGTGGCATCGTCGCTTCGGCCGATCTGCATAGTAGTCTGGCGGAGCACGGTCCGGAGGCGTTGGCCTCGCTGGCTCAGCAGCAAGGCGAGTTCTTGCTACCCGAAGCGTCGGTACAGGACATTCTGGCGGCGTTCGATCGCACTGAAGCCGACGTGTTGGTTGTCGTCGACAAGGCGACGAGCCGCACGGTGATCGGAACCGTCACTGAAGCACACGTGCTACGCACCTATTCGACGGAACTCGAGCGCCGCAACCAGGAAGTGTTTTTCCGCTAGGCGTGGGCTTCCTCCGCTCGCGGTTTCGTGTGCGGAGTTCCATCGACTATCAACTTGCCTGGTGAGTGATGCATCCCATTTTCCGGAAGCGCCTGCGGTTGGGCGCTCTACGGAGAAAATGATGCCGCACCACGAGAACGTCGCCCTTTCGGGCGTTATTCAACATGTCTTTGCCCATCGCTTCACGCTCGAAGCCCAGGGCGAAACTCACCTCGCAGATTTAGGTCCGAAAGGAGCGGAAGCATTTCCGCTCAGCGCCGGCCTGCGCGTGATGCTGGAGGGCGAGCGCCGCCCTTCGGAAATCAAGGTGACGCGGATCGCCGCGCAGGGTCGCGATGCCGTCCTCATCCATCACAAGAAGCCACATCATCCGCCGGGCCACCATCACCCCGATGGACCGGCCGACCCGCAGCGCGCGCTCGCAGCGGTGAAGGAGGCGGGCTGGAGTACGAAGGGCGAGCCGCAGCGCAGGCCGAAGCACTTCGAAGTGTTGGCGCGGCAGGGCCGCGGTGCCTGGACCGAACTCCACGTCGACTTCGGCGGTGAGATCTACAAGCAGAAGCCAGCCGATCCGGCGAAGTGGTCGATCTGAGGGGCGGTCAAACGCTTACTTCCGTCATGGCCGGGCTCGTCCCGCCTGCGCGGCAGAAGCCGCTTCGGCGTGGCGAAGGCCCGGCCATCCACGTCTTACTTGCCGCAGCGGCTGCATTCGTGGATGCCCGGCACGAGGCCGGGCATGACGGCGTGGGACGTTCGTCCTCACCCGGCCTTGGCCAGATCGGCCATATAGGCGCGCCAGCCGCCGAAATGGCTGATATCACGCGCGCCTTCCAGCGCGGCCGGTTCGACCAGAAAGCCTTTGACCTGCGTGCCGTCGGCAAGCTTGATCGTGCCGATCGACAGCGGCGGTGGCACCGCGGCGACGAACTGGCCGAAGGCCGCTGGCGGCAGCGTCCAAACTTCCAGATCGATCGCCGCGCCGCCACCGGGCCCGACCCGGAGCATGCCGGGTTTGGCCGGAGAGGTGCCCTTCAGCGCGTAGAGCTTGTAGTCCGGCGCAGTCTTGGCGGCGCGAAGTAGGCTTCCGCCGAGCGAGGTGAGTTCGCCGTTCAGCGCCATGCCGGAGAGATGAGCGCCGACCACCGCGATCGAGATCGCGTTGGCGCCTGACTGACTCGTGGCTTTGTTCAGCGGCGGCAGCTTCTTGCCCGTCGCGCCGAGGCTCAGGCCGGTGTCGGCGTGATACACGCGGCCAAGGCTTGCCAGGTTCCCATCACTGCCGCCCGGCGCCAACAACGTAATGCCGAACGGAATGCCGTCGTCGCGGATCGAAGCCGGCAGCGCCAGGCCACACAGGTCCAGCAGATTGACGAAGTTGGTGTAGGTGCCCAGCCGGCTGTTGAGTTCGATCGGATTGGCCAGCACCTGCTCGACCGTGTAGGCGGTCGGCGCCGTCGGGAGCACCAGTGCATCGATATCGGCGAACGCCCGTTCGGCGTGACGGCGCAGCGCCTGCAGCTTGTAGAGCGCCGCGAACGTATCAGCTGCCGACTGCCGCGCGCCGGCGAGCGTGATCTCGCGTGTCACCGGGTGGATGGCGTCTGGATCGAGGCCGAGCAAGTCGCGCAACACCAGATAGCGCTCGGCGACCCAAGGCCCGTCATAAAGTAATCGCGCCGTCTCGTAGAGCGGCTCGACATCGAACGGCACCAGCTCGGCGCCGAGCTTGGTCCAGCGCTGCAGCGCTTGCTGATACGCAGCCTCTGCGGCTTTGTCGCCGAAGAACAAGAGCTGGCCATCCCGCGGCACGCCGAGCCGCAGCCCCTTCGGCACCTCGCTAAGCGCTGCCAGCGGCCGTTCGCGCGAAAACGGATCGGCCGCGTCGGCTCCCGCCATCACCTGCAGCGCAGTTACTGCGTCGTCGACCGTGAGGGCGAACACCGAGATGCAATCCAGCGTCTTGCACGCCGGCACCAGGCCGGCATTCGAGATCATCCCGACGCTCGGCTTAAGCCCGACGATGTTGTTGAGCATCGCCGGCACGCGGCCCGAGCCGGCCGTATCGGTGCCGAGCGACAGCGGCACCAGGCCGGCGCCGACCGCGACGGCCGAACCTGAGCTGGAGCCGCCGGGCACGAGATCGGCACGCACCACGTTGCGCGGGATGCCGTAGGGCGAACGCACGCCGACGAGGCCGGTGGCGAATTGATCGAGATTGGTCTTGCCGATGATGATCGCGCCGGCGGCGCGCAGCTTCGCGACCGCGGTGGAATCCTGCGCCGGCTGATACGCAAAGGCCGGGCAGGCGGCGGTGGTCGGCAGGCCGGCGACGTCGATATTGTCCTTCACTGCAATCGGCACGCCGTAGAGCGGCAGCGAGGAGTTCTTCGCTGCGAGCGCCTCGGCTTCGGCGATCGCGTCCGCCTCGTCGCGCAGGGTGATGAAGATCGCGTCGTCGCCATGGGCGCGGATGCGTTGATAGCAGGCACGGATCGTTTGCGCCGGCGTGCGACTGCCGCCGCGATGCGCCGCCAGGATTTCGGCGACGGTTTCGACTTCACTGCTCATACCGACACCGCATAGACTTCATATTCGTCACGCACCAATTCGATGTGGCCGCGCATCGCGCCGGCCGCGCCGGCCTTGTCGCCGCGCATGATCGCCACCACGACGCGTTCGTGTTCGGCATGGGATTTTGCCAAACGGCCGAGATTGCGGAATTGAGCGCGGCGGAACGGCTGGACGCGTACGCGCGTCGCCAGCGTGATCTCGGCGATGTAGGCGTTGTGGGCGCCGTCGTAGATCGCATTGTGGAAGCGCTCGT
>NZ_BADD01000395.1 GCF_000333455.1 Rhodopseudomonas sp. B29 | reverse complement strand
GCTTCCGACCTGAACTCCGTCGGATTCTGGCTGACTGCGAGTGGTGCGCTGCTCGTCAACATGTCGCTCGTGATCGGCGAATTCGCCCGCACCGGCTGGCTTGCGTTCCCGCCGCTGTCCGAGCTCGACTATTCGCCGGGGGTCGGCGTCGATTACTACGCCTGGGCGCTGCAGATATCTGGCGTCGGAACGCTGGTCGCGGGTGTCAACCTGGTGACGACCGTGCTCAAGCTTCGCACGCGTGGCATGACCTATCTGCGCATGCCGATGTTCTGCTGGACCACCCTCGCGTCCAACCTCTTGATCGTCGCGGCGTTCCCCATCCTGACCGCCACGCTCGCGATGTTGATCCTCGACCGCTATCTCGGCTTCCATTTCTTCACCAACGAAGCCGGTGGCAACATGATGATGTTCATGAACCTCATCTGGGCCTGGGGGCATCCGGAGGTCTACATCCTGGTCTTGCCGGCCTTCGGCATTTTCTCCGAAGTGGTGTCGACGTTCTCATCGAAGCCGCTGTTCGGCTATCGCTCGATGGTGCTGGCGACGATGTCGATCTGCGTCATCTCCTTCATGGTCTGGCTGCATCACTTCTTCACCATGGGGGCGGGGCCGACGGTCAATGCCGTGTTCGGCATCGCCAGCATGGTGATCGCGGTGCCGACCGGCGTGAAGATCTACAACTGGCTGTTCACGATGTACGGCGGCAAGGTGCGGTTCGACACGCCGATGCTGTGGTCGATCGGCTTCATGGTCACCTTCATCATCGGCGGCCTGACCGGCGTGCTGCTCGCTGTGCCGCCGGCCGACTTCATCCTGCACAACAGCATGTTCCTGGTCGCGCACTTCCACAACGTGATCATCGGCGGCACGCTGTTCGGCGCTTTCGCGGGCTACAATTACTGGTTCCCGAAGGCGTTCGGCTTCAAGCTGGATGAGCGCCTCGGCAAGTGGGCGTTCTGGTTCACGCTGATCGGCTTCTACATCACCTTCATGCCGCTCTATGTCGTCGGCCTGCTCGGCATGACGCGACGCATGCAGCATTACGACGTCGCGGCGTGGCGGCCCTGGCTGATCGTCGCGGCCGTCGGCATGGCGGTGCTGTCGATCGGCGTCATCATCCAGGTGATCCAGATCGCCTACAGCATCAAGCATCGCGAACGGCTGCGCGACCGCACCGGCGATCCGTGGGATGGCCGATCGCTCGAATGGGCGACCTCGTCGCCGCCGCCGGTATTCAACTTCGCGGTCGAGCCGGACGTCGATGGTGAGGACGCGTACTGGACCATCAAGTCCAAGGCGCGGCACCAGGAGCTGGCGCTCAAGGAGCCCGATTACCACGATATCGAGATGCCGAAGAATTCGCCGACCGGTGTGGTCTGCGCCTTCTTCGCCACCATCACCGGCTTCGCCTTGATCTGGCACATCTGGTGGCTGGTGATTCTCGGCGTCATCGGTGCGTTCGCCACGTTCGTGGCGTTCGCCTGGCGCGATCACGATGAGTACGTCATTCCGGCCGAGGAGGTCGCCCGCATCGACCGCATCAATCTGGCGGAGCGGAAAGCGATACTCGAACCGGCAGGGAGCGCAACATGAGCGACGCGAGCTTGGCCGCGGCACACGACGATCCGCACAATCTGCGCGGATTGCAGGACATGACCCTGGGCCACGACGGTCCCGCGCCGAAACGGATCGTCACCGCTTACGGCTTCTGGATCTTCCTGCTTTCCGACATCATCATCTTCGCCT
>NZ_BADD01000396.1 GCF_000333455.1 Rhodopseudomonas sp. B29 | reverse complement strand
CGAGCGGCCATAACCGCTTGGTATTCAGCTATAGCTCGTTAGTGTGATGCGCCCAGAGTGATGATTAGCGCAGCCGATGCGGCGAGCATTGCTCGCTCCATGCTGCGCTCTCGTTCGCGCACCAAACGAGCCACCCCACCGAGAGTTCCCTTCTCTGCCGGCAGTTTGAAAATTTGGTTGGTGCTGTGTCGCGCGTGCCACCGGCTCAGGTCGAAGATTTGCACTGATGAGCGAGACCTCGTCACACGATGATGATATCTGGCGAAGACGAAGGCGCGCTGGCTGCAAAGTGAGCAATGTGCTTCAAGCAACAGCCGCAGATTCGTTCAAGACAACGACGTGCGGTTGTAAGATGTCGTTCGTCGTCCTTAATCGCGTGGGCTGCTCGCGAGTAAGTGAGATCACGAACGCGAATTGATGGGTTAGGAACGCGCCGAGATCGCTGCTGTTGTCGGTGACTCGGGAACCTCGCACAAAACGGTCCTCTTCTTTATGAACATTCTCGCTCCTCAGGGGCCGGTCGGCGTAGGCAACGCCACCATCCTGATCGACTCGGTCGTGATCATGCTCGCGATCGTGGTCCCGACCATCGTGGCCATTCTGGCCTTTGCATTCTGGTTCCGACATTCCAACACCCGCGCGAATTATCGCCCCGATTTCACCTATTCGGGGCGTGTCGAAATGGTGGTGTGGGGAATTCCGACGCTGACGATCATCTTGCTCGGCGGCGTCACCTGGATCGGATCGCATCAGCTCGATCCGGCCAAGCCGGTCGAAGGCACCGGCAGCCCGGTTCGTATCCAGGCAGTGTCGCTCGATTGGAAGTGGCTCTTCATCTATCCCGATCAGCGTATCGCCACGATCAACACGCTCACCGTGCCGATCGGCGCGCCGCTGCAGATCGAATTGACTTCGGCGAGCGTGATGAACGCGTTCTTCGTGCCGCAGCTCGGCAGCATGATCTATTCGATGAACGGCATGGTCAGCCATCTCAACCTGCGCGCCGACAGGATCGGCACGTTGCAGGGGCTGTCGTCGCACTTCAGCGGCGACGGATTTCCAGACATGAAGTTCGACGTCAACGTCGTCTCGCCGATCGAATTCCCCGACTGGGTTGCCCAAGCCGCCAAGAACGGTACCGAGCTCAACGCCGACACTTACAAGAAGCTGATGGCGCAATCGACCGAATCCGGAAAGCCGACTTTCCGGCTGACCGATCCGCGACTGTTCGAAGCCATCTCCACGCTGAAAATTCCACCGCAACCGGGACCCAAGCTCTTCACCGAAGCGGCACAGACTCACCAAGGGACTCAAGATGCTCGGTAAGCTCGACTGGTCGGCCATTCCCCTCGATCAGCCGATTCCGCTGATCGCCGGCGCGGCGGTGCTGGTCGTCATTCTTGCGGTGATGATCTGGATCTTCGTCAAGGGGCATTTTCCGTATCTTTGGCAGGAGTGGATCACCAGCGTCGATCACAAGCGGATCGGTGTGATGACTCCTGCTGC
>NZ_BADD01000397.1 GCF_000333455.1 Rhodopseudomonas sp. B29 | reverse complement strand
TGATGTCCGGCGCCGGCGAGGTGCGCTTGAGGATATTGCAGATCCGCAGCAGCAATTCGCGCGGCTCGAACGGCTTGGAGACATAGTCATCGGCGCCGAGCGACAATCCCTCGATGCGATTGTCGGCCTCGGCGCGCGCCGTCAGCATCACGATCGGCACCTGCGAGGTCAGGCGGATCGAGCGCGCCAGATCGAAGCCGGTCTCGCCCGGCATCATCACGTCGAGGATCAAGAGATCGAAGTTGAGGCCGGCGAGCTTGGCGCGGGCGTCGCGCACGCTTTGCGCCGTGGTGACCCGATAGCCCTCGGAGGCGAGGAAGCGCGACAACAGATCGCGAATACGGCGGTCGTCGTCGACGAGCAGCAGATGCGGCGCGTCGTCGGCGGGGCGGACGGGCTTCTTCGCCAAAGTAGCAAGCTGGATCACGTTGCGATGTCCTTCACGCTGGCGTCGCCCTGCAGGATCGTCTGAAGTACTTTGTCGGGATCGTCACGGTCGATCATGGCGCGGAGGAATTTCCCCACCGCCTCGCCGCCACCCGGACCGAGATCGCGCAGCGCGTGGGCGATGCGGTCGGTCTGCAGCCGGGCCAGTTTCTCCACCAGCGCCTCGCCCTTTGCGGTGGCGAAAAGAAGGCGCTGGCGGCGGTCGCTGTCGCCGGCTTTCTGCACGATGTAGCCCTCGTCGAGCAGCTGCTTCAGCACCCGGCTGAGCGACTGCTTGGTGATGCGCAGCACGTCGAGCAGATCCGCCACCGTCAGCCCTGGATAGCGGCAGACGAAATGCACCACGCGGTGATGCGCCCGGCCGAAGCCGAAGGTCTCCAGCACATGGTCGGCATCGCCGACGAAGTCCCGATAGGCGAAGAACAGCAGCTCGATGATGTCCCAGCGCGGCTCATCGGGGCCTGCCTGACGGGCCGCGGATGGCCGTGTGGCAACGGCAGGGCCGCCCACAGGGTCTTTGAAATTTATGTCAGCCATGTTGACATATACGGTCTTTATGTTACAAAACCGCCAGCCAAGACGAAATATTCGACTATACGGCTTGCGGCTTCGACCCTTGCAGTCCGATAAGGAATGCGACGCGGCGGCTGGCGTGCAATGGTCGGACGGCTCGGCCGAAACATAGCGGACTTCGCGCTTTCCGCCAAAGCATGTCTCCCGGCGCGCCCGGGAGGCCACCCCTCACGGTGGCGGGCATTGCGTGCCCGTCCCGACGACGACGGCCACCCGCGTGAGGCGCGCCGATCAGGAGACAGATCGATGGGAATCTCGTTCGACAAGGCCGACGGCTCACTGTGGCTGGACTTCGCCATCAAGCCCTGCGCCAACCCGCTGCCGGAAGCGGAGCGCGCCGCCAAGCTCGCCAATCTCGGCTTCGGCCGCGCCTTCACCGATCACATGGCGATCGTCCGCTACGACTCGGCCAACGGCTGGAGCAACGCCTGCGTCGACGCGCGCGCCAATTTCTCGCTCGATCCGGCGACCGCCGTGCTGCACTACGCGCAGGAAATCTTCGAGGGCCTGAAGGCGTATAAGCGCGCCGACGGCGGCGTGAACCTGTTCCGCCCCGACGCCAACGCGCGCCGCTTCCGCGACAGCGCCGACCGCATGGCGATGCCGGCGGTGCCCGAGGCGGTGTTCGTCGAGGCCGTGGAGCAGGTCGTGAAGATCGACCGCGACTGGATTCCGGGCGGCGAAGGCAGCCTGTATCTGCGCCCGTTCATGATCGCCAGCGAAGTGTTCCTCGGCGTCAAGCCGTCGGCGGAGTACATCTTCGCGGTGATCGCCTCGCCGGTCGGCTCGTACTTCAAGGGCGGTCCGGCCCCGGTGTCGATTGGGTGTCGGAGAATTACACGGGGGCCGCCATCGGCGGCACCCGCGCGGTGAAGTGCGGCGGCAACTACGCGGCATTGCTGCGCGCCCAGGCGGAAGCCATCGACCGGGGCTGCGACCAGGTGGTGTTCCTCGACGCGGTGCAGCGCAAGTACATCGAAGAGCTCGGCGGCATGAACGTGTTCTTCGTGTTCGAGGACGGCTCGCTGTCGACGCCGCCGCTCGGCACCATCCTGCCCGGCATCACCCGCGACTCGATCATCGCGCTGGCCCGCGAAGCCGGCCGTACCGTCCGCGAGGAGGCCTACACGATCGACCAGTGGCGCGCCGACGCGGCCAGCGGCAAGCTCAAGGAAGCCTTCGCCTGCGGCACCGCGGCGGTGATCTCGCCGATCGGCAAGGTGTGCTCGGCGAGCGGCGACTTTGAGATTAGCGGTGGCAAAGCCGGCGAAGTCGCGATGGGCTTGCGCCAGCAGCTTGTTGATATCCAGTATGGACGGGCGCCGGATACGCATAAGTGGATCCGGAAGGTGTTTTGAGGGGCGCTTAGTTCGAGCAACGCCCCTCACCACGAGTCATTCCGGGGCGCTCACGCAGTGAGCGAACCCGGAATCTCGCCTTCGCAACAACATCGAGATTCCGGGTTCGCGCTACGCGCGCCCCGGAATGACGGGGAAAGCCTAACCTCTCCCGCTTGCGGGAGAGGTCGGCTCGGCGTAGCGCAGCGAAGCCGGGACGGGTGAGGGCCACGGCGGTGCGGCGAGTAGCAGGCTCACTGCCTGCGTCGCCCTCACCCCAGCCCTCTCCCGCAGGCGGGAGAGGGAGCGCGTTGTGCTTGGGGCGCGCGCCGTGCGCTACACTCCAACTACCTCCGTCCGAACAGCTTCTCGATGTCGGTCAGCGTCAGTTCGACGTAGGTCGGACGGCCATGGTTGCATTGGCCGGAGTTGGGGGTGGCTTCCATTTCGCGGAGCAGCGCGTTCATCTCTTCGGGCTTGAGCACGCGGCCGGCGCGGACCGAGCCGTGGCACGCCATGGTGGCGGCGACGTGCATCAGGCGGCGCTCCAGCGGCAGCGCTTCGTCCCATTCGGCCATGTGCTCGGCGAGATCGCGCAAAAGCCCGCCCGCGTCGGTCTTGCCGAGCAGCGACGGCGTCTCGCGCACCGCCACGGCGCCGGGACCGAAGCTTTCGATCACCAGGCCGAACTTCGCCAGCTCCTCGCCGCGCGCAACTAAGCGTTCGACCGTCGCCTCGTCCATCTCGACGATGTCGGGGATCAGCAGGATCTGGCGCTGCACGCCGTTCTGCTCGAGCGACGCTTTCAGCCGCTCATAGACGATGCGCTCGTGCGCGGCATGCTGATCGACGACAATCAGGCCGTCACGCGTCTGCGAAACGATATAGGTTTCGTGGATCTGCGTCCGCGCCGCGCCGAGCGGGCGGTCGAGCAGATCCGGCGCGATCTCGTGCGGACGGATATCGGCGCTCGGCGCGCCGACGTCGAACCCCGCCTGCGAAGGCTCGGCGAACGACGGCACCGCACTGCCGCCGACCGGATAGGACGGCGAACTTCGCCAGTCCCAGTTCGCCGCCGGCATCGACATCGGCCGGAAATTCGAGATCACGCTGCTGGCGCTGTTGGCAGCGGTGCGGCGGCCTTCGCGCGCCAGCCCGTCCTTCAGCGCGTGCACGATCAGGGCGCGGACCAGGCCGGCATTGCGGAAGCGACTTCGGTCTTGGCCGAATGAACATTGGCGTCGACTTCGCGCGAGTCCAGCGT
>NZ_BADD01000398.1 GCF_000333455.1 Rhodopseudomonas sp. B29 | reverse complement strand
GTCACCGGTGAGGCCGTTCGGCCGCCTCTTCGTGACGGGATCTGCATGTCTGATCAGCTGCTTGCCACGACCGCCCGCCTGGCCCGTACCGCGTTGGTGCTCGGGGTCTTCGCCGGGCTCGGCGGCTGCGTCACGGCCAGCGATGGCCCGGTCGCCTCGGCCGGGGGCGGCTCCACGGTCGCATTCGAATCCATCGACGGCCCGCCGCCGCAGGTGTTCGACCGCATGGTGTCGGTGCTCGACAGCGAAGCCAAGCTGCGCCAGATCTCCGTGGTGTCGCGCCAGGGCGGCGCCGCCTATCGGGTCCGCTCCTATCTGTCGGCGCAGGTCCGCGGCGGCAAGACCGCGATCGCCTGGGTTTGGGACGTCTACGACCGCGATCAGCAGCGCGCGCTGCGCCTGTCAGGCGAAGAGCCGGCCGGCCGCGGTGGCGGCGATGCCTGGATGCAGGCCGACGATGTCGTGCTGAGGCGCATCGCCCAGGCCGGCCTGACCGGCCTTTCCGGAATGATGAACGGGTCGTTAACGCCCTCGCCGCAGCCCGCGCCCGCCGCCCCCGCATCCAGCGGGCCGGCGATTGCCCAGGCCGAACCACCCCCTGCCGAGCCGCCCGCGCCGGCGATGAGTTTCGCCTCGGCGCGCTGAGCCGCACTTACGTCGAATGCATGTCGGAAAAGCCGCCGCTGCGGGTTGCCATCGGCTGCGTTGCGCTGGTATCACCACGGCGCAAAACCGTCCGTTTTCCGTGAGTCAACCGATATGCTGAACGTAGTATCCACCGCGCCGAGGGGGGACGCGTCGATGTCGGGCAAGAACGGATCGGTCAAGCTCGTCGCCGGCAATTCCAATCCGGCGCTGGCGCGCGACATCGCCGACTGGCTGAAGATGCCGCTGACCAAGGCCAGCGTGCGCCGCTTCGCCGACAACGAGATCTTCGTCGAGATCCAGGAAAACGTCCGCGGCTCGGACGTCTTCATCCTGCAGTCGACTTCGTTCCCGGCGAACGATCACCTGATGGAGCTGTTGATCATCACCGACGCGCTGCGGCGCGCCTCGGCGCGCCGCATCACCGCGGTGATCCCGTATTTCGGCTACGCCCGGCAGGACCGCAAGGTCGGCTCGCGCTCGCCGATCTCGGCCAAGCTGGTCGCCAACCTGATCACCCACGCCGGCGTCGACCGCGTCATGACGCTCGATCTGCACGCCGGCCAGATCCAGGGCTTCTTCGACATCCCGACCGACAACCTCTATGCCTCGCCGGTGATGGTGCGCGACATCAAGGAGCGCTTCGACCTGTCGAAGGCGATGGTCGTGTCACCCGACGTCGGCGGCGTGGTCCGCGCCCGCGGACTCGCCAAGCGCCTCAACACGCCGCTGGCGATCATCGACAAGCGCCGCGAGCGCGCCGGCGAATCCGAAGTGATGAACGTCATCGGCGAAGTCGAGGGCTACACCTGCATCCTGCTCGACGACATCGTCGACTCCGGCGGCACGCTGGTGAACGCCGCCGAAGCGCTTTTGAAGAACGGCGCCACCGAAGTTTACGCCTACATCACCCACGGCGTGCTGTCGGGCGGCGCCTGCTCGCGTATCACCGGCTCGAAGCTCAAGGAACTGGTGATCACCGACTCGATCCAGCCGACCGAAGCGGTGTGCAACGCGCACAACATCCGCACCCTCTCGATCGCCTCGCTGATCGCCGAAGCCATCGGCCGCACGGCATCGGAAGAGTCGGTGTCGAGCCTGTTCGACTAACTCCCTCTCGTTTGTCATTCCGGGGCGCGCGTAAGCGCGAACCCGGAATCCATAACCCCTGCCGGCGCTTTAGAGCACAGCGGGGCCCCTCCTGTGCGCAAGTAACAAGCACAGGGAGTATGGATTCCGGGTTCGCCGCTACGCGGCGCCCCGGAATGACGAACGCGAGGTTTAACTTCGCGATCTTCGCATCCCCACGCGCACAACCGTCATCCTGAGGTGCGAGCGCAGCGAGCCTCGAAGGATGACTGCCGTTTGTGTTGCGGTCGCCAGAATCGCGTGTGGCTCATCCTTCGAGGCCGTCGCTACCGCGACGGCACCTCAGGATGACGGTTTTTGCGTAGCAGAGCTGCCCGACGTGTCGTCGCCTATTCAACTCTCTCGACTACACGATCCCCGCCGCCACCTGCCCGCGCAGGCGCTCGAGGCTGAGCAGCGTGTCGGCGCAGGCGTGGGCGACTTCGGCGCCTTTGGCGGCGAAGTGGCGGCGGAACAGGTCGGTCTGCTGATCGCCGCGCTCGAAATCGTGCGGCGTCGCCACCGCGGAGAACACCGGAACTTCAGTCCGCAATTGCACGTCCATCAACGCGCCGATCACCGTCTCGGCGACGAAGCCGGTGAGGCCGTCGTCGACCACGAGGCCAGCCGCGACAATGGCGGTGTAGCGCCGCGTCTTGGCCAGCGTTTGCACGTGGAGCGGAATTTCGAACGAGCCCGGCACCTCGAACAGATCGACCTGCGAGGCGGCGACGCCGCGCGCCACGATCTCGCGCGCGAACG
Organism: Rhodopseudomonas sp. B29; assembly: GCF_000333455.1. Classification (GTDB taxonomy): domain Bacteria; phylum Pseudomonadota; class Alphaproteobacteria; order Rhizobiales; family Xanthobacteraceae; genus Rhodopseudomonas. Next base: position 4,547 of record NZ_BADD01000398.1, on the reverse strand, counting down.
CCTCCCAGCATTCCGCCACCACATCGCTGTGCCAGGACGATTGCACGAAGGCGACGCGCTGCGGCCGCGCGAAGCGCGGATAGGCCGTTGCGGCTATTGTCTGATCGGCTGGCGTCTGCGCGTCGCTGGTCTCGGTCATATCGTCTCGGTACTCCTCGCTGGACCGTCACGCTAGCAGTGCCTCCGAGCGAGTCAAATGATCGGCCGCGAGAGCTTCGCGGCCGGCGCGCAGCGGGGCGCCGGGACTCGCGTCGGGTGCAATACGACCACCAGACTCGGAGCGCGAGAATCCGATTCCGTTTTGTTCTGATATCGCCTGTGGGCAGCTGTGGACGGCTATCCTTTGCTTGTGGAATTGACGGGGGCGGGATTGCGCCGATTCCGCAAATCACATCATTTCACTGCAGCAGCCCGGTTGGTTCGGCCCCTGCTTCGCAACCGAACGATCGGTCAAGGCGCGTAACGGCCTGCCGCTCCTGTATCATCGATAGCTCAAACGTCAGGTCGAGACGGCATGCCCATGCTCGAAGCCATCACTGATTCCGCCACCAACCCGCTCGCGGTGGTCGAAGATATCGCAGCCTCGAACGATCTCGCCTTCGAGCGCTCCGGCGAAGACGAAATCACCATCGTGTCGAAGGGTCAGTGGACGGACTACACGCTGTCCTTCACCTGGATGCACGATCTCGAAGCACTGCACCTCGCCTGCGCCTTCGACATGAAGATCCCGCAGGCGCGTCGCACCGAAACGCACCGCCTGCTCGCCTCTATCAACGAGCAGCTCTGGGTCGGCCACTTCGACGTCTGGACGCATACCGGCACGATCATGTACCGTCAGGCGCTGATGCTGCCGGGCGGACTATCCGCCACCGAAGCCCAGTGCGAGACCATGCTGCTGAGCGCGCTGCAATCCTGCGAGCGTTACTACCCGGCGTTCCAGTTCACCGTCTGGGCCGGTAAGACCGCGCAGGAAGCGATGGCCGCCGCGATGTTCGACACCGAAGGCGAGGCGTGAGCGCGAAGCCTCGGATCGTCGTTCCTGATACGCCCAGCGATCACCACCGCGCTGCGGTCCTCAATGCGCTGATCGCCTACAACGACAAGGCAGCCGGTCCGTCCGGCTTTCGGCAGGTTTGTCTGCTGATCGAAGATCCGGACACCGGGAACAAGATCGGTGGGCTTTGGGGGCGGATCGTTTATGATTGGCTGTTCGTCGAGCTTTTTGCCGTTCCCGACACGTCGCGCCACACCGGTCTCGGCACAGACATCCTGACCCGCGCCGAGCAGATCGCCCGCGACCACGGCTGCATCGGCGTCTGGCTTGATACCTACAGCTTCCAGGCGCCGGACTTTTACAAGAAGCGGGGGTACGAGGCGTTTGGCGCGATCGACAACCATCCGCGCGGCGCCCGACGGGTGTTTTTCAAGAAGACCTTCTGATCCCCTTGCATTCTGCGTCCTGCCCTGACGCGCGGCTCGGTCGATCAGGTGATGGTTGCATTGGCCGTGGGTCGAGCCTAGTCCAGCGGGCGTTTAACCTTCTTCTCAGCCAGGAAACCGTGCCGTGCCGTCCAAATCGCTGAATTCGATATCTGGTCCCCTCGTTCTCGCCGGCGCCGGCAAGATGGGCGGCGCGCTGCTGGCGGGCTGGATCGCGCAGGGCATCGACGGCAGCGACGTCGTGGTGCTCGAGCCGCAGCCGTCCCATGATATCCACAAGCTCGGCGCCCGCGGCGTGCGCCTCAACGCGTCGGCGGCCGACGTCGGCACTGTGGCGACGCTGGTGGTGGCGGTGAAGCCGCAGATGTTCCGTGAAGCCGCGCCGGCGCTGCGCGCCTATGTCGGACCGGCGACGCTGGTGGTGTCGATCATGGCCGGCACGCCGATCGCCGCGCTGAAAGAACATCTCGGCGGCCGCGTCGTCCGCGCGATGCCGAATACGCCGGCCGCGATCGGCCGCGGGATCAGCGTCGCCGTCGCGGCGGCCGATGTCAGCGCCGCGCAGCGCGGAATTGCGGATGCGCTGCTGCAGGCCGCGGGCCTGGTCGAATGGGTCGATGACGAAGCGCTGATCGATGCCGTCACCGCCGTGTCGGGCTCGGGGCCGGCCTATGTGTTCCTGCTGGTCGAAGAACTCGCCCGCGCCGGCGTCGAAGCCGGCCTGCCGGCAGAGTTGGCGATGACGCTGGCCCGCGCCACCGTCTCCGGCTCAGGCGAGCTGCTGCATCGCTCCGACCTCGACGCCGCCACGCTGCGCAAAAACGTCACCTCCCCCGGCGGCACCACCGCCGCTGCACTGGAGGTGCTGATGGCCGAGGATGGGCTGAAGCCGCTGATGATCAAGGCGGTCGCAGCAGCAACGCGGCGGTCGCGGGAATTGGCGAAGTAAGCGCGGCGCTTCCACCAGCACTGACGTCATACGCGGGCTTGACCCGCGTATCCATCGCGTGCGAAAGCACGCGCTCATAACTGCAGCGACCTCTTGCAAAGAGGATGGATCGCCGGGTCAAGCCCGGCGATGACGCTGTTTGAATGGTGGCGTCACTACAACAAACTACGTCATCGCCCGGCTTGACCGGGCGACCCAGTATGCCAGTGCGGTGGCGGTAAGTAACTTGCGCTCTGGGATACTGGGTCACCCGCTTTCGCGGGTGATGACGGCTGTGGGAGTGGAGGCGCTTCCAACTACACGAGCGCAGATCGCAGCGTAGCGAGGAACCGCATCACGCCCGCTGGCGCGTCATCACTAAACCGGCACCCGCACGATCGCCCGCAGTCCCCCCATCGGACTATCGCCCAGCGTGATGTCGCCGCCGTGGGAGCGGGCGATGTCACGCGCGATGGCGAGGCCGAGGCCGGTGCCGCCTTCGTCCTGGTTGCGGGCGTCGTCGAGGCGCAGGAACGGCTTGAACACTTCCTCGCGCATGTGCAGCGGAATGCCGGGGCCGTCGTCGTCGATGGTGACGGTGAGATAGCGGTGATCGCGCTGGCCGCTGATCGCAATCGTATTGGCGTAGCGCGCGGCGTTCGAGACCAGGTTGGCCAAACAACGCTTGAACGCCGCCGGCTTCACCGTCACCACCGGCTGGCCGGCGAACGACACGCTGGCGTTGTGGCCGTGGCGTTCGGCGTCGCCGCGTAGCTCCTCCAGCGCCGCCGCCATGTCGGTCGGTTGCGCCTGCTCGCCGCTATCGCCGCGCGCGAACGCCAGATACGCCTCGAGCATCGCCGACATCTCGTCGACGTCCTTGCGCATGCCCTCGGTGTCGGGGCTGTCGCCGAACAGTTCGAGCTCGAGCTTGAACCGCGTCAGGATAGTACGCAGATCGTGACTGACGCCGGCCAGCATCGCGGTGCGCTGCTCGATGGAGCGCTCGACTCGGCTCTTCATCTCGATGAACGCATAGGCGGCGCGCCGCACCTCGCGGGCGCCGCGCGGCTTGAAGTTCGGCGCCTCGCGGCCTTTGCCGAAACTCTCGGCGGCGTCGGCGAGCCGCAGGATCGGCCTGATCTGATTGCGCAGGAACAGCACCGCGACGATCAGCAAGACCGATGAAGTACCAACCATCCACAGGAAGAAAATATCCGAGTTCGACGCGTAGGCGGCGCTGCGCAGCGCGAACACCCGCATCACCGCGTCGTCGAGCTGGATGCGGATTTCGACCAGGTTGGAGCGGCCCACCGTGTCGATCCAGAACGGCCGGCCGATCTGCCGGCTGATCTGCTTACTAATCGACTGATCGAGCAGCGAGAAGAACGGCTTGGCGCCGGGCGGGGGCATTTCGCCGGGGCCGAGGAAGTCGACCACGAGGCCGAGCCGCTCCTGCGCGATCTTGCGCAACAGCGCGCGGTCCTTGTCCTGCGGGTAGCCCTTGTAGACGTCGATCAGCGCCGCGATGTCCTGCACCACCGCCGACGACAGCCGCTGCGTCACCGTGTTCCAGTGGCGCTCCATGAACACGAAGGCGATCACCGATTGCAGCACCACCATCGGCACGATCATGATCAGCAGCGCGCGGGCATAGAGCCCCTTCGGCATCAGATCGTTGAAGCGCTGCCCCAGCCAGCCATTAGCGGCCGACATCCGCCGCGAGGCGGTGCGGATCAGCGTGAGGCCGGTGTCGAGCGTGCTCATCGTGGCGCTCGCTGGTTGTGAGTAACACCCTCGCCCCACACAAAGCGCGCTCCCTCGCCCCGCCCTTGCGGGGAGAGGGTTGGGGTGAGGGGCCGCGGCCTATCTAATAACGACTGAGCCAGTGATGAGCACCGTGCCAGGCCCCTCACCCGACCGGCTCCGCTACGCTGCGCCGGTCGACCTCTCCCCGCGCAGGGCGGGGCGAGGTTGCGCTGTGCGTGGGGCAAGGCTCTGCTCATCACGAACTAATCGCTATCTACGGCGCCGCGACCAGGCGATAGCCGATGCCGCGGACCGCCTGCAGGAACAGCGGATTGGCGGGGTCGCGCTCGATCTTGCGGCGCAGGCGGTTGATCTGGACGTCGACCGCGCGCTCGTTGGCGTTGGGACCGCCGCCGGTGAGTTCGCCGCG
>NZ_BADD01000399.1 GCF_000333455.1 Rhodopseudomonas sp. B29 | reverse complement strand
GTCATTGCGAGAGAAGCGAAGCAATCCAGCTCCGTAAACTGGGCTGGATTGCTTCGTCGCTTCGCTCCTCGCAATGACGGGGAGAGGCGCGTTTAGAGACCTACTCCGCCGCCACCTGCTGCTGCGCATGCCATTGGCTCAGCAGGGCGCGCAGCGACGCGGCTTTCACCGGCTTGTTCAGTACCGCGATCTCTTCCTGCCGGGCCGAGGCGCGGACGCCGGGGCTGCGGTCGGCGGTGATCAGGATTGCCGGGATGGTCTGGCCGAAGCGGGCGCGGATGTCGCGGATCGCCGCGATGCCGTTGCCGCGGTCGAGGTGGTAGTCGACGAGCAGCCCGGTGATGCGCTGCTCGCTGGCCTCGATCGCCTTGATGGCGGCTTCCGGATCGGCGACCGCGATCACCTTGGCGTCCCAGGTCGTCAGCAGCGTTTTCATGCCGTCGAGGATGGCCGGATCGTTCTCGATGCAGACGACCAGGATGCCGCTCATCGAGGCGCGCGACAGCGGCGTCGCGGTGGTAACGGCCGCGGTGTGGTTGACCGCGTCGGCGACCGGCACCGTCACCGCAAAGCACGAGCCGCCGCTGCGATTGGCGTCGAGCGACAGCCCATGGCCGAGCACCCGCGCCAGCCGCTCGACGATCGACAGACCGAGGCCGAGGCCGCGGGCGATCCGGGCGCCCTGTTCGAGGCGATGGAATTCCTTGAAGATTTCGCCGCGCTTGAGCAGCGGGACGCCGACGCCGGTGTCATAGACGCACAGCCGCAGCGACTGGCCGACGCGGCGGCAGCCGATCAGGACGCGGCCCTGCGGCGTGTACTTGATGGCGTTGGAAATCAGGTTCTGCAGCAGCCGCCGCAGCATCAGCCGGTCCGACTGCACCGGCAGCGAGCACGGCACGAAGGTCAGCTTCAGTCCCTTGGCGCGCGCCGTTGGGGCGAACTCGATCTCGAGCGAGCGCATCAGGTCGCCGATCACGAAGCTCGACAGTGACGGCGTCATCGCGCCGGCGTCGAGCCGCGAGATGTCGAGCAGCGCGCCGATGATCTCCTCGATCGCCTGCAGCGACTCGTCGATGTTGTCGACCAGGCGGGCGTCTTCGCCGCCGCTCTGGCGGTCGACCAGGCTGGTGGCGTAGAGACGGGCCGCATTCAGCGGCTGCAGAATGTCGTGGCTGGCGGCGGCGAGGAAGCGCGTCTTGGAGATGTTGGCTTCTTCGGCGGTGCTCTTGGCCAGCGCGAGCTGCGAGTTCAGCCTCGTTAGTTCTTCGGTGCGTTCGCGCACGCGGCGTTCGAGATTGGCGTTGGCGCGCTCCAGCGCCTCGGCCGCCTCGAAGCTCGGGGTGACGTCCGAGAAGGTGATCACCAGCCCGCCGTCCGGCATGCGGTTGGCGCGGACTTCCACCACCAGATGCCGATCGGGAAACCGCTCGATGAACGGCTCGCCTTCGGTGGTGTAGGACGCGAAGCGCAGTTGGGTCTGCGCTTCGGCGTCGCCGGCATTCGCCGCGTTGCTGGCGAGAAACTCCAGGATCTCGATCAGCGGAATGCCGATCTGGATGATGTGCGGCGGCAGTCCCAGAATTTCACCGAACTGCCGGTTGGAGCAGATCAGCTGCAGCTCGGGATTGAACACCGCGATGCCCTGGCGGACGTGATTGAGCGCTGTCTGCAGGATCTCGCGGTTGAAATGCAGCGCGGCGTGAGAATCGTCGAGCAGTTTCAGCGCCGCCTCGGCCGACACCGTGCGCTTGCGCAGGAGCAGCGACAGCACCAGGCGCGACGACGCCGCGCCGATCGACGACGCGATCAGATGCTCGGCGTGCTTGAGCAGCTCGAAATCCGCCGGCGCGGCCGGATCGAGCGACAGGGCGCGGCTGCTGGCGAAATTGCGAAACGACTCCCGCGCCCGGTCGGGCCCGAGATATTGCGCCACCGCGTTGAGGATGTCCTGCACCGTCACGGTGGTGCGCCAGCGCCGGAATGCCGGCGTCATCGGCGTCAGCGTATCGGGCACGAACACTTCCGCCTGCAGCCGGTCGATCGAGGTCGGGCGGCTCAGCAGCGACAGCACCACATAGGCCAGCAGGTTGAGCGACAGACTCCACAGCACGCCGTGGACCAGCGGCGGCAGATCGGCGCCGAGCAGGGCCTGCGGCCGCAGCGCCTCGATGCCCCATGGGCCGTGCTGCAACAGCAGCATGCCGGCGGTCGAGCTTTCCATGAAACTCGGGATGAACAGCGTGTAGGCCCAGGCGGCGAAGCCGATCAACATGCCGCCGATCGCGCCCTGCGCGGTGGCGCGGCGCCAGATCAGACCGCCGAAGAACGCCGGCGCGAACTGCGCGATGGCGGCGAACGACAGCAGGCCGATCGTGGCGAGCTGCGCGGTGCCGAGCGCCTGATAGTACAGATAGGCCAGGATCAGGATGCCGAAGATCGCGAGTCGCCGCACCGTCAGCAGCAGGCCGGCGAAACTGCGCTGGCCGCCGGGTGTCGGCGCGTGGCGCTTCAGCACCAGCGGCATCACCAGATCGTTCGACACCATCACGGCGAGCGCGACGCATTCGACGATCACCATCGCGGTGGCGGCCGACAGGCCGCCGATGAACACGGCGACACTGAGCAGCGGCGCCTTGGCCTCGATCGGCAGCGCCAGCACGTACATGTCGCTGTCGACCTGTCCGAACGGGAAGGTGACGAGGCCGGCGATGGCAATCGGGATCACGAACAGGTTGATGGCGACCAGATACAGCGGGAACAGCCAGCGGGCGCGGCCGACTTCGGCGTCGCTGGAATTTTCGACCACGCTGACGTGAAACTGCCGCGGCAGCATCAGGAAAGCGCAGAACGACAGCGCCGTCATGGTGATGAAATTGGCAGCCGACGGCGTGTAGTCGAGCGCCCGCACCGCCTCCGGCATCTTCATTGCCCGCTCGAGCAGATCGTGCGGGTTGAACATCCAGAAGGTGACGAACACGCCTGCGGCGATGAACGCCACCAGCTTGACGATCGACTCGGTGGCGATCGCCAGCATCAATCCGTGCTGATGCTCGGTAGCGCTGGCCTGGCGGGTGCCGAACAGCACCGCGAACAGCGCCATCGCCATCGCCACGATCAGCGCCATGTCGCCGACGATCGGAATGTTGGCGATACCGCGGTCGTCGCCCAGGATGGTCTGCAGCGACGACGCCACCGCTTTGAGTTGCAGCGCGATGTAAGGCACCGAACCGATGATGGCGATCACCGCCACGGTGGCGGCGACGGTCTGGCTCTTGCCGTAGCGCGCGGCGATGAAGTCGGCAATCGAAGTGATGTTCTGCGACTTGGTGAGTCTTATGACGCGGCGCAGCAGCGGCGCGCCGAGGCTGATCATCAGTATCGGGCCCACATAGATGGCGAGGAAGTCGATGCTGGTGCGGCTGGCGGAGCCGACGGAGCCGAAGAACGTCCACGAGGTGCAGTAGATCGCCAGCGACAGTGGGTAGATCAGGCCGCCGGCACGGCCGGTCCGGAAGCGCGACAGCCGGTCGCCGGTGCTCGCCACATAGAACAGGAAGCCGATATAGCCGAGCGCGGCGAGGATCACGCCCCAATCGTGCAGCATCGCGTCCATGCTCCTCGCGCGTCATGCGCGGGGCGGTTTTTACCGCGTATCAGGGCCGCGTGACTACGCGTTTTTGACGTCGGGCGGGATCGTACGGAGGTAGCGCTTAATGCGAGGGGAGTCGGATCGACAAAAAACTATGGCCGGAGCTCGCTGCCGGCACGAATCCGGCTGCGTCTCCCGGCCATAGCACGGCCCCCGCCGCAATTCGGCTGGTCGTCGGTCGTCGGAGGGTGCGCGCGCGTCTCGACGAACGCGCGCGGCAGATTACTCGGCCGCGATGGCCTTGGCGCCGAGCGGCAGGCCCAGCTTGTTCCAGACCTGGACCAGCGCTTCCGCCAGCGCGTCGATCAGCCGGTCGTCGTGATACGGCGACGGGGTGATCCGCAGCCGCTCGAGGCCGCGCGCGACGGTCGGATAGTTGATCGGCTGGATGTAGATGCCGTGGTCTTCGAGCAGCAGGTCGGAGGCGGCCTTGCACTTCTCGGCATCGCCGACGAACACCGGCACGATATGGGTGTCGGTCGGCATCACCGGGATGCCGGCGTTGTTGAGCACCGCCTTGACACGGGCGGCGCGGTCCTGGTGGCGCTCGCGCTCCCACGACGACGATTTCAGGTGCTTGATCGCGGCGGTCGCGGCGGCGCAGATCGGCGGCGGCAGCGCGGTGGTGAAGATGAAGCCCGGCGCGTAGGAGCGCACGGCGTCGATCACTTCGGCCTTGCCGGTGATGTAACCGCCGAGGCAGCCGAATGCCTTGGCCAGAGTCGCTTCGATGATGTCGATGCGGGCCATGACGCCGTCACGCTCGGCGACGCCGGCGCCATGGGCGCCGTACATGCCGACCGCGTGGACTTCGTCCACATAGGTCATGGCGTTGTACTTCTCGGCCAGATCGCAGATCTTGGCGAGCGGCGCGATGTCGCCGTCCATCGAATACAGGCTCTCGCAAGCGATCAGCTTCGGCCGGTCGGGGCCGGCGGCGATCAGCAGCTCTTCGAGATGTGCGGTGTCGTTGTGACGCCAGACCACGCGCTCGCAGCCCGACTGGCGGATGCCTTCGATCATCGAGTTGTGGTTGAGCGCGTCGGACAGGATCAGGCAGTTCGGGATCAGCTTGCCGAGCGTCGACAGGCCGGTCTGGTTGGAGACGTAGCCCGAGGTGAACAGCAGCGATGCTTCCTTGCCGTGCAGGTCGGCGATTTCACGCTCGAGTTGCACCAGCGGATGATTGGTGCCGGCGATGTTGCGGGTGCCGCCGGCGCCCGTGCCGATCCGCGTCGCGGTCTCGACCATCGCGCCGACCACCTTCGGGTGCTGGCCCATGCCGAGGTAATCGTTCGAGCACCAGATCACGACATCGCGAGCACCCGAATTGGAGTGCCACACGGCGTGCGGAAACCGGCCCGCGATCCGCTCGAGGTCGGCGAACACGCGGTAGCGGCGCTCGTCGTGCAGGCGGTTGAGAGCATCCGAGAAGAATTTGCTGTACTGCATCGCGATGACCTGATCGGAAAGACCCGGGAAAACGGGGCGACAGCGACCGATCGGTCGGCCCGTCGCGGCTATTAGAACTCTTCCAGCATCGATGTCGAGGCGCAATTGGCTATGAGGTCCGCGCCCGACGCGACCTGCTTATCCGCATTTGCGGACCGAATGCTTGATGCGGATCAATGCCTTGCGCCTATACGCCCGGTGTCCGGAACAATGCTGACAAAGGTCAGGCGGTGCGGAACCTCAGCACGCCGTCGGCATCCAGCTCACCGCGGAGTCGCGCCTGACCCACCATGTAGTTGACGTGGGCGATCAGCTCTCCGAGGGCGAAACCGGTCTGGTGGGCGTCGAGCACATGCTTGTTGAACACCACCGGCACCAGCTCGGCGGAAGTCATCGCCCGCTCGCGGCAGGCGTCGGCGATCATGCCACAACGCTCCTGGTGATGGTCGGCGAGCTGTTTGATGCGTGTCTTGACGCCGTAGAACGGCACGCCGTGGCCGGGCAGAACCAGCACATCGTCCGGCAACAAAGACGACAGCTGCGCCAGCGAGTTCAAATAGGAGCCGAGCGCGTCCTCGTCGGGCTCGTGGGCCCAGACGCTGACATTCGGGGAGATCTTGCTCAGTACCTGATCGGCGGAGAGAAACAGCCGGTCCGCCGCGCAATACAGCATCACCTGGTCGGGCGAATGCCCGGCGCCGGTGAAGATGCGGAAGGTGCGTGCGCCGATGGTGATGTCCTGGCCGTGGCTGAGGCGCCGATAGGCTGCCGGCAGCGGCACCGTCTTCTTCAAGTAATCCTGACCGCGTCCGACGAGCTGTTCGATCGTCTTCTCGGCGATGCCGTGGCGGCGGAAGAACTGACGCGAATTTACAATCCGCTCTTCGGTGCGCCGGTTCTGGTGATACACGCCCTGCAGATACTCGATCTGCGACATGTAGAACGGACAGCCGAAGCGCTGCACGATCCAGCCCGCCATGCCGACGTGATCGGGATGCGCGTGGGTGACGATGACGCGGCTGATACGGAAACCCTGCAGAGCGCCGGCGAACAACGTCTCCCAGGCCGCAATGGTGGAGTCGTTGCCGAAGCCGGTATCGACAAGCGCCCAGCCGTCGCCGTCAGCGAGCAAATATATGTTCACATGATCGAGCCGGAACGGCAGCTTCAGCCGGAGCCAGAGAATGCCGGGCGCGATTTCGACGGCCTGGTCGGCGCCGGGATGACGGTCCCACGGGTAGCGCAATTCTTCGGTCGGGGCCGCGTTCGCGATCGTGCTGTGCATAGGGCAGTCGCCTCCTGTCACCGGCTTAGCGGCAGGCCGAAGGCGACACCAGCCCCGAAATCCGCAGGCGCGGCTGCGTGCTGCGGAGCCTTCGCGGATGAGCGGCGGCGGACAGGCCGCCACCGCGGCGGATGAATGCCACCCTGCGGGATTAAGCGGCGCGGATGCTGCCGAGGAAGTCGTCGATCTCGCGGCGCAGCTGTTCGGCTTCCTGGCGCAGCGCGCCGGAGGCGTTCAGCACCTCGCTCGCCGCCGCTCCGGCCTGCGACGTCGCAGCGCTGACGCCGACGATGTTGCCCGACACTTGCTGGGTGCCACCGGCGGCGTGCTGGATGTTGGTCGCCATTTCGCGGGTCGCCGCGCCCTGCTGTTCGACGGCGGCGGTGATCGCGGTGGTCACCTCGTTGATCGCCGTGATGGTCTGGCCGATGCCGCGGATGGCGCCGACCGCAGAAGTCGTGACAGTCTGCATCGCTGCGATCTGCGCGCGGATTTCCTCGGTCGCTTTCTCCGTCTGGCTGGCCAGGCTCTTGACCTCGGCCGCCACCACGGCAAAGCCGCGGCCGGCATCGCCGGCACGGGCCGACTCGATGGTGGCGTTGAGCGCCAGGAGATTGGTCTGCGACGCGATGCTCTGGATCAGGTCGATCACCGCAGTGATGCGTTCGGCATTCTCGGCGAGCCCCTGCATGGTGGCGTCCGTCGCCGACGCCTGCTGCACGGCTTTGCCCGCAATCTCGGCCGAGACCACTACCTGCCGACTGATTTCGTTGATCGAGGTCGTCAGTTCCTCGGTGCCGGAGGCGACGGTCTGGACGTTGACGGAGGTTTCCTCCGCAGCAGCCGCGACGGCGCCGACCAGCGCGCTCGACTTCTCCGCGGTCTGCGCCATGCCGTTGGCGGTCTCCTGCATGGCGCCGGTCGAAGCTTCCAGCCGCTGCATCGCGGTGCCGACCGCCGCCTCGAACGCGGCGATGCGGGCTTCGATGCGTGAGGTGCGCTCCGCCTTGGCGGCGCGGTCCTTGTCTTGTTCTTCGCTGAGCGACCGCGCCTGGATCATGCCGTCGCGGAACACATCGAGCGTGTCGGCCATGGCGGCGATCTCGTCGCTGTGACGGCCGCGCGCGATCGCGACGTCGAGCTCACCTTTGGACAGGCTGAGCATCGCCCGCTGCAGCTCGCCGATCCGGCGCAGAATGCTGCGGCCGACATAGAGCCAGACGAACAGGGCCGACCCGATCAGAGTGAGCAGGCCGAGCCCGATCATCACCTCGGTCGCAAGGGCGACCTGCTGCTGTGTGCCGGCGGCCTGCGCGGCAGTGTCGGCGCGGACGTTGTCGACCAGGCCTTTGACGCTGATGCCAAGTCCGACATTGAGCTTGCGGGTCTCGTCGAGCAGAAGGTCACGATATTCGGCGGCGTCGAGCTCCTTCTGGCGCAGCTCGAACACGCCGGTCTTGCCGGTGCCGAGCGTCATCAGCTTTTGCGCGGCAGCGCTGATGGTTTTCGTGGTGTCGGTCTCGGGCATGCCGGCGAGGTTGGATTCCACCAGCGCTCGGGCGTCTTTATAACTGCGCTCCAGCGGCTCGATCGCTTCGGCGCCCGGCGCCGACAGCGCCGCCATCAGATTTGATGCGATCAGATTGCTCTGGGCGATGACGTTGCCGAGTTGCTCGATGCGCCTTCCGTCCTCGACGGCGTCGTCCTGGGACAGATTGGCCGACGACAGCGTGGCGTTCATCCGGATCTGGGCGTCAAGCATCGCCGGCGTCGCGACTTGGATGAAGGCGTCGTGCGAGCCTCGCAGCGCGTCGAACAGCACGGAGTGCTGTTTCGCCAGCGTCAGGCGTTCCTGTGCGGCGGCGCCGAGGCTGCGGATGGTGTCGTCGATGCTCTTGAGCGTCTCGCGCAGGGCTTCGACCACGCCGCGGTCGGCCTGGTAGGCGGCGATTTCCTCGAGGTTCTGCATCGCCAGCTTTTGGGCTGCCCGCATCCGCTCGGCGCGTTCCTTGAGCTGGTCCGGCGTGCCGGAATCGAGCAGCACCGGGGCCTGGCTGGCCAGGCTTTCGCTTTGGGTGGCAAGCTGCTGGCTGGCGGCAAGCTTGGGAAGGTCGCGGCCGCTCAGGCTGGTCATGCTGGCGCCGAGCTGGTGCAGGCTGATGCCCGCGCCGGCGCTGATCAGGATCGCCATGCCGGCGATTACCCCGAACGCCGCGAACAGGCTGCTGCGAATGCCGAGCCGTATGGCCGGCCGCCGCCACTTCTTCTTGTGGTGCTTTTCGGCCGGCTTCATTCCGCCCCCCATGGTCTGCTCCTCCGTTTCCCTTTGTTGGCTGGGACTGCGGGTGAGTATTGAGGTAGGGGAGTTAATTTAGTTGTGAAATCGGGGCGCTAATCGCGCCTATCGTGCATTTCGCGAGCGGATCAGGCTGAAATGCGAGAATCTCGTCGCGCCGACAACCAAACCAAAAAGAAAGGGCCGGCACGAGGCCGGCCCTTCCAGATTACGATCGCAAGATCGCTGAGTACTGATCTCAGTACTTGGCGACGACCGGACCGCCCCAGTTGAAGCGGTAGTTCAGGCCGGCCTTGACAACGTGCTCGTCGTTCTTGGCCGAGAAGCCCGGAGCCAGGGTGACGTTGCCGAAGTCGTAGTACTGGTACTCGATCTTGCCCGACCAGTTCGGAGCGAACATGTACTCGAGACCGCCGCCGACGGTGTAACCGTCCGACTTGCTGCTGATCGAGACGCCCACGCCGTTGAAGGTCAGGCTCGAGCTGTAGTCGGCGTAGGCGTAACCGCCCTTGGCGTAGATCATCGCCGGGCCCCAGGTGTAGCCGAGGCGGCCGGTGACCGAAGCCAGACCACGCTGGTTGTCGGAGTACACGAACACCGCGCCCGGAGCACCGAAGGTGACCGACTGGTTGGTGCCGCTCAGCCAGGAGTACTGACCTTCGATACCGAGCACCCAGCTCGGAGCGAACTGCCAGTCGTAACCAGCCTGCACACCGCCGAGGAACTTGCCGTTGTTGCTGGCGGTAACGCCGGTGCCGATGGAGTTGTCGCCGGCGAAGGCGCCGCCGATGTGACCACCGATGTAGAAACCGGTCCAGTTATAGATCGGCGCCGGGGTATATTCCGGGGCCTTGGTATAGGTGCGACGGGCGCCGAGATCGGCGGCCATGGCCGGCAGGGTTGCGCCCACGACGAACAGGGCAACGGTACCCAGAAGAAGCTTTTTCATTTTGTATTCTCCAGACTCAAGTGTCGATCAGCCGCCTGAGGCGACCGGGTCGGTGAAGTGACTTAGCCAGATTTTGCATAAAATGCTGTCACCCGAACGCAACCCGGGAGGTGGAACTAACCGATTGCTATGCCACGAGTTTTCCATGGATAACAAATCGTCAAAGGTTCCCTAAGGAACCCTTAAAAGTCCGCTTTTTAGCCGGTCGGTGGCCACCTTTTCGTCACACTTGACCGGGGAATGGACCGTTCTGGGGCGTTACATTATAACGTTAGCTTCACTCTGCCGCAGGCCCGCCATGCACGCACCCGATTCGCACCACCATCATCATCCCGCCGAGGCGCCGCATCCGGCCGAGGCGGCCCCTTGGTCGATCTTGCGAATGGGTGTTGCGGGCCGGCTGGCGGCGGCGATGGGCATCAGCGTCGCGCTCTGGACGGCCGTCCTTCTGGCCATGAGGTGATGGCGATGGCTGCGCTGCTGCAATTTCGCAATGTCACCCTCGGTTATGACCGTCACCCGGCGGTGCATCATCTGTCGGGCGAAATCGCCGACGGCACTCTACTGGCGGTGGTGGGGCCGAACGGAGCCGGCAAGTCCACTCTGTTTCGCGGCCTGGTCGGCATTCTGAAGCCGCTGTCCGGTTCGATCGCCCGCGGCGGCATCGATGTCCGCGACATTGCCTATCTGCCGCAAAGCGCCGAGATCGATCGCAGCTTCCCGATCTCGGTGTTCGATTTCGTCGGCACCGGGCTGTGGCGGACGACCGGCGCGTTCGGCCGAATCGGCAAAGCGGGACGCGACCGTATCGTCGCCGCGCTGGCCGCGGTCGGGCTGTCGGGATTCGAGAACCGCAATATCGGCACGCTGTCGGGTGGCCAGACCCAGCGGATGCTGTTTGCCCGCGTGCTTCTGCAGGATGCGCGGCTGATCGTGCTCGACGAGCCGTTCAAACGCCGTCGATGCCAAGACCATCGCCGATCTCGTCGCGCTGCTGCGGCGCTGGCACGGCGAGGGCCGCACCATCGTGGCGGCGCTGCACGACCTCGACCTGGTGCGCGAGCAATTCCCCGAAACTCTTCTGCTCGCGCGGAGCGTCGTGGCCTGGGGCCCGACCGCCGAGGTGCTGTCCTCCGAGAACCAGGCCGCGGCGCGGCGAATGTGCGAGGCGTTCGACGAGCGCGCCGGCGCTTGCAATGACGCCCCCGCGGCATCCGAGGCAGCCTAGCGCGATGATACTCGTCGATACGCTGGTGACGCCGTTCACCGAATTCGAATTCATGCGCCGCGCGCTCGCCGGCGTGGTGGCGCTGTCGCTCGGCTCCGCGCCGATCGGCGTCTTCCTGATGCTGCGACGGATGAGCCTGGTCGGCGACGCCATGGCGCACGCGATCCTGCCCGGTGCCGCGATCGGCTTTCTGCTGTCCGGGCTCAATCTGTTCGCGATGACCGTCGGTGGCCTGATTGCCGGCTTCGCGGTGGCGATCCTGGCCGGCGTGGTGTCGCGCGTCACGGAGCTGAAAGAAGACGCGTCGCTCGCAGCCTTCTATCTCGTGTCGCTGGCGCTCGGCGTCACGATCGGTCGATGAAGGGGCGACAT
>NZ_BADD01000400.1 GCF_000333455.1 Rhodopseudomonas sp. B29 | reverse complement strand
AATCAGGTTGCCGAACTGGCCTTGAGCGGCCGACGGGGTTGCGCACCGCAGCGCCAAGGTAGTTGCCGAAGATGATGCCAACGCCGGCGCCGGCGCCGCCCATGCCGATGCAGGCAATACCAGCGCCAATGTACTTCGCGGCAATCGGATCCATTGTAACGAACTCCTGTTGGGGTTTGGTTGGTGGTGTCTGTGAGTGGCCTTAGTGGCCCGGATGCATCGCGTCGTTGAGATAGATGCAAGTCAGGATCGCGAACACGTAGGCCTGCAGGAATGCGACCAACAGCTCGAGCGCGGTGAGGGCGACCACCATGAACAGCGGCAGCGCGGCGCCGAAGTAACCGGCGATGCCGATGCCGGCCAGCAGCGGAATGAAGCTCGCGAACACCTTCAGCGCGATGTGGCCCGCCAGCATGTTGGCGAACAGACGCACCGAGTGCGAGATCGGCCGCAGGAAGAACGAGAACACTTCGATGAACACGACCAGCGGCAGCACGAAGACCGGGATGCCCGACGGCACGAACAGCTTGAAGAACTTCAGGCCGTTCTTGGCGAAGCCGTAGATGATGACGGTCAGGAACACCAGGAACGCCAGCGCGGCGGTCACGATGATGTGGCTGGCGATCGTGAAGTTATAGGGGATGATGCCGACGAGGTTCGACACGCAGATGAACATGAAGATCGAGAACACCAGCGGGAAGAACTTCATGCCTTCCTTGCCGGCCGTCGACCTGATCGTGTTGGCGACGAATTCGTACGACAGCTCGGCTATCGACTGGAAGCGGCCCGGCACCAGCTGACGACCCGAGGCCAGCATCAGAATGCCGATCAGCGCCACCGTGGCGAACATGTAAGCCGACGAATTGGTGAAGGCGATTTCCTGCCCGCCGATGTGACCGATGGTGAAGAGCTTGTGGATCTGGAACTGATGAATCGGATCGGCGGCCATTCGAATCTCGGTCTGTCGGTGTCGCGTTGCGCGGAATACGCTCGATCGTCGGCGCTTGAAGGATCTGGTCAGAGCCGCTCGGACTGCTTCGACATCACGCCCGCGGACCTCATCACGTTGATCACGCCGGCGATGAAACCGACCAGCGCGAACACGATGAGCCCCCAAGGCGAGATCGACAGCAAACGATCGAAGCCCCAACCGAGAGCCGCTCCGCCGAGGACGCCGGCGACCAGTTCGGATGAAAGCCGAAAACCGAGCGCCATCGCCGAGGCTCTGGCAGGTCCGTCTTCACTTCCTGATCCGGATTGGTCCGTCTGGATCTTCCGGCTGTCCCGCGAATGGGCCAGTCGTTGTTCCAGGCTTCCGAGCCTTGCGGAAAGCGCAGCTTCCTCGGGCGTCTTGTCGCCGTTCCCACCGCTCTGCTTGCTACCTTTGTGCGTGTCATCCGCCATTGTGTGGAGACTCGAAAAAGGTGCTGCAGAATAATGGAAAAAACGCCCCGTGACCCTCGAAAGCCGCGCGGACCATACTGACCGCATGGGGGCGAGTCAAGATTCGGTCGCAGCCCATTAGGGCATTGTTTTGGCTGATTTTATTGGAGATTCGGCGAGTCTGCGCCAAGTTGTCCGCAGAGCGTTGTCGCACTGCGCTATGATCTGGCGAAGCTTGCCTGCTACTCTCGTTCGCATCAGGCTACCCTGCGGCGAGCCTTTCGCTGCCCGCCGCCTCATCCAGCATCGGAAACCGCATGTCCCGCTCGGTCGACTACTATTTCTCGCTGCAATCGCCCTGGGCCTATATCGGCCATGGTCCGTTCCGCGCGGTCGCCGATCGCTATGGTCTCACGGTGGTCTACAAGCCGGTGCTGCTCACCGGGCTGTTCGCTGAAACCGGGGGGCTGCCGCTGGCCAAGCGTCACCCGGCGCGGCAGCGCTATCGGCTGGTCGAGTTGCAGCGCTGGCGTGACAAGCGCGGCCTCGACTTCAAGTTGTGGCCCAAGCATTGGCCGTTCGATGCCCGGCTGGCCGACGGCATGGTGCTGGCGATCATCGAGGCGGGGCTCGATCCCGAAGCCTATCTCCAGAAAGCCTATCCGGCGGTGTGGGAGCGCGAACTCGATCTCGCCGATTCGGCCGTGCTGTCGGCGCTGGCGGACGAGGCCGGGTTGCCGGGCGCGCAATTGGTGGCGCGCGCCGCCTCCAGCGAAATCGCCGCCGCCTACGAGCAGAATCGCCACGATGCGATGACCGCCGACGTGTTCGGCTCGCCGGCCTACGTGCTGGACGGCGAGGTGTTCTGGGGCCAGGACCGGATCGAACTAATGGACGACGCGTTGAAATCCGGACGTGGGCCTTACCGGGCGCCGGACTGACGCCCATATCGGGCGGGTTGGCAGCCTAGCAACGGAGCATCCGATGACGCTGGCGACTCACCTGATTTCGAAAGGGGGCAGCACCGTGCCGCGCGTTGTGGGTCTGGCTGCACTGGTCGTGCTTGGCGCCGGTTCTGCCTGGGCGGAGAACCTGCCGGATAGTGAGAACGGCCGCTATACGTTTCAGCCGGCGACCGAGGGCGTGCTTCGCCTCGACACGCGTAACGGGCAGGTTTCGACCTGCCGCGACAAAGGCGACGGCTGGGCCTGCTACGCTGTGCCTGACGAACGCGCCGCTTATGACGAAACGATCGGCCGGCTGCAGGCCGAGAACGAGCGGCTGAAGGCCGACAACGATCAGCTCAAGGCGCAGCTTACTGCGGCCGGGACGTCGTCCGGCAAGATTGCCGAGGCGCTGCCCAAGTCCGACAAGCTGCCGCAGCCCGAGATCACCAACAAGGACGGCCAGCGCAAGCTCGAGATCCCGTTGCCGAGTGATCAGGATGTCGACCGGGTGATGGGCTTTCTCGAGCGCGCCTGGCGCAAGCTGATCGACGTCGCCAACCGCGTCCAGCGCCAGGCCACCGGCGGCGACAGGACATAAGTCGCGCGCTGTATCAGGAACGACCAATATCATGAGTTCGACGCGCAGCTTGTCACGCGCCCCGGTCACGATCGCCGCAGCGACGCAGGTCGCTTCGTCGGTTCTCACCGTTCAGACGTCAGGTGCCGGCTTCATCGATATCACCAGCGAGGTGGCGAAGTTCGTCGCCGAGGCCGGAGCCGGCGAGGGCGGTCTCACCGTTTTCGTTCGCCACACCTCGGCGTCACTGACCATCCAGGAGAACGCCGACCCGACCGTGCTGGCCGATCTCACAACCGTGCTGAACGGCCTGGCCCCGGAGACGGCGCGCTGGCAGCACGACACCGAGGGCCCGGACGACATGCCGGCCCACGTCAAGACGATGCTGACCTCGGTCTCGCTACAAATCCCCGTACTGCAAGGCTGCCTCGCGCTTGGCACCTGGCAAGGCATCTACCTCATCGAACACCGCCGCCGCCCCCACCGCCGCGAGGTGGTACTGCAGTTCATCGGGATGGTGAAGTGATCACCACTGTAGTAATTCGCCCCGTCATCGCGAGGAGCGAAGCGACGAAGCAATCCAGCTCAGTGCACCGAGCTGGATTGCTTCGCTGCGCTCGCAATGACAACGCTCAGCGTCATCCTGAGGTGCTCGCCCGCAGGGCGAGCCTCGAAGGATGGGCCGCAGGTACTCGGAGCCGCATCCTTCGAGGCTCGCTGCGCTCGCACCTCAGGATGACGCTTCGCGCGTAGTTGCGTCGTCGAGTCGTGGCCGTTTGGCCCGTCGTGAACTGGCGTACTTCAAAATGAAAACGGCCGCGGATCGCTCCGCGGCCGTTGTTAGTCGTGCGCCTCAGCGAGCCTGTCAGGTCCGGCTGATATCGACGTTCTTGGTTTCCGGCAGGAAGATCAGGCCGACCACCACCGTGATGCTCGCGAATACGATCGGGTACCACAGGCCGGCGTAGATATCGCCGGTCGAGGCCACGATCGCGAAGGCGGTCGCCGGCAAGAGGCCGCCGAACCAGCCGTTGCCGATGTGATAGGGCAGCGACATCGAGGTGTAGCGGATCTTGGTCGGGAACAGTTCAACCAGCATCGCGGCGATCGGGCCGTAGACCATCGTTACGAACAGCACCAGGATGAACAGCAGGCCGATCACGGCCGCCGTGGCGGGCTTGAAGATGTCGAACGGGTTGGACATCTTCACCACTTCGGCGTTGCCGGCCTTCGGGTAACCGGCTTCCTGCGCCGCAGCCAGCACCGCCGGATTGGAGGTCTTGGCGTCGGTGTAGGGGATCTCCTTGTCGTTCACCATCACCTTCACGCCCGAGCCGGCCGGAGCCTTCACGGTCGAGTACTTGATCGACGACTGCGACAGGAACGCACGCGCGGTGTCGCAGGGCGCGGTGAACACGCGGGTGCCGACCGGGTTGAACAAGTCACCGCAGCCCGCCGGATCAGCGACGACCTGGACCTTGACGGTCTCGATCGCCTTTTCCAGCGCCGGGTTGGCGTAGGTGGTGATCGCCCGGAAGATCGGGAAGAAGCTCAGCGCCGCGATCAGACAGCCGGTCAGGATGATCGGCTTGCGGCCGATCTTGTCCGACAGCCAGCCGAACACGATGAAGAAGCCGGTGCCGAGCAGCAGCGACCACGCGATCAGCA
This sequence comes from Rhodopseudomonas sp. B29, assembly GCF_000333455.1. Classification (GTDB taxonomy): domain Bacteria; phylum Pseudomonadota; class Alphaproteobacteria; order Rhizobiales; family Xanthobacteraceae; genus Rhodopseudomonas. The sequence goes on along the minus strand of NZ_BADD01000400.1, from coordinate 2,036 downwards.
GGTTGGAGGTGTAGCCGTCGACCTTGAGGATCGATTGCAGGAAGAACAGCGCGTAGAACTGGCCGGTGTACCAGACCACGCCCTGGCCCATCACGGCGCCGAGCAGCGCGATCAGCACGATCTTGGCGTTGCCCCAGTTGCCGAAGGCTTCGGTCAGCGGAGCCTTGGAGCTCTTGCCCTCGTCCTTCATCTTCTGGAATACCGGTGACTCGTTGAGCCGCATCCGGATCCAGACAGAAACGCCGAGCAGCGCAATCGAGACCAGGAACGGGATGCGCCAGCCCCATTTGGCGAACTCGGCTTCACCCAGAATGGTGCGGGTCGCGAGAATCACCAGCAGCGACAGGAACAGGCCCAGCGTTGCGGTGGTCTGGATGAAGGATGTGTAGTAGCCGCGTTTGCCGGGCGGGGCGTGCTCGGCCACGTAGGTGGCGGCGCCGCCGTATTCGCCGCCGAGCGCGAGGCCCTGCAGCAGGCGCAGCGAGATCAGGATGATCGGCGCGGCGATGCCGATGGTGGCCGCGTTGGGCAGCAGGCCGACGATGAAGGTCGACAGGCCCATGATCAGGATGGTGACCAGGAAGGTGTATTTACGACCGACGATGTCGCCGACCCGGCCGAACACGATGGCGCCGAACGGGCGCACCAGGAAGCCGGCGGCAAACGCCAGCAGCGCGAAAATATCGCGGGTGGCAGGCGGATAGGCGCTGAAGAATTGCGCGCCGATGATCGCGGCGAGCGAACCGTACAGATAGAAATCGTACCATTCGAAAACGGTACCGAGCGACGACGCGAGAATCACGAAGCGCTCGTCCTTGGTCATTCCGCTGGACCGGACTGACGTCGCGGCGAGTGTGGACATCGGCGGTTGCCTCCCCTTGGGCTGCTATGGCGTTTTTTTGTTTCCGCTCCACGGAGTTTTGGTACGTGGATACGGTCACTTATTGTACGCTACCATCCCTTGGTGGAGCCGGCATTACGACTTTCGGAGCGGATTTGGCTGGATTCTTGCGCTTGCTCAATGTTTTTGCTGCGACCGGGAGGCAGGATGATTTTGACAGGGCTTTACCGTTCGCCTTGCCGGCCGTCCAAACCAGGGCGACACTCCTGTCCGACCTGCAGCCGCGGGCCGGAATGCATCATGCTTTTGGTTCAAGCCTGCGAGTAAGGGACATCATGAGCACCGCCGCCACGCATCTGATCATCGCCGACGACCATCCTCTGTTTCGCGACGCGTTGCGCCTGGCTGTCGCCAGCGTGGTGTCGCAGGCCAAGATCGGGGAAGCCGGTTCCTTCGAGGAACTTACCGCGATGCTCGAGCGCGACGGCGACACCGACCTGGTCTTGCTCGACCTCAAAATGCCCGGGATCAGCGGCTTTTCGGGGCTGATCTATCTGCGGGCGCAATATCCGGCCATTCCGGTCGTGGTGGTGTCGGCCAGCGACGATGTCGAGACCATCCGCCGCTCGCTCGATTTCGGCGCCTCCGGCTTCGTACCCAAACGGTTCGGCGTCGAGAAGCTCGGCGAGGCGATCCTGCGGGTACTCGACGGCGACGTCTGGGTGCCGCCGGATGTCGACCTGTCGGCGGCCGCCGATCCGGAGACCACCAAGCTGCGCGACCGCTTGGTGACCCTGACGCCGCAACAGGTCCGGGTGCTGATGATGCTGTCCGAGGGCCTGCTCAACAAGCAGATCGCCTACGAGCTCGGGGTGTCGGAAGCCACCATCAAGGCCCACGTCTCGGCCATCCTGCAAAAGCTCGGCGTCGAAAGCCGCACCCAGGCCGTGATCGCCGCCGCCAAGATCTCCGGCAACCAATGGCGCCAGGAAGAACCGATCGCGTCGTAAGTCTCTCCTTCCTTTCCTATCCTAGATTATCGTCATGGCCGGGCTTGTCCCGGCCATCCACGTCTTTGGGCGTGGCAACGCAGCAAGACGTGGATGCCCGGCACAAGGCCGGGCATGACGGAACTAATCAGCTGGAAGTTAGCAGACCGCCTCAGCCACGCTCTGTTGCCCATCCCCGTCATGCG
>NZ_BADD01000401.1 GCF_000333455.1 Rhodopseudomonas sp. B29 | reverse complement strand
CCGCTGCGCCAGACTGCGCCGAGTCAGTTCGTGCTCGAGCTGTTTCATGGCCCGACCTTGGCGTTCAAGGACGTCGCGATGCAGCTGCTGTCGCGGCTGATGGATCACGTCCTGGAGAAACGCAAGCAGCGTACCACGATCGTGGTCGCGACCTCGGGCGACACCGGCGGCGCAGCCGTCGAGGCCTTCGCCAATCTGAACAATGTCGATCTGGTCGTGCTGTTTCCGAACGGCCGGATTTCCGACGTGCAGCGCATGATGATGACGACGTCGGGCGCGGCGAACGTCCATGCGCTGGCGATCGAAGGCCATTTCGACGATTGCCAGGCGATCGTCAAAGGCCTGTTCAATCACCACAAGTTTCGCGACCAGGTGGCGCTGTCCGGCGTTAACTCGATCAACTGGGCGCGCATCGTTGCGCAGGTCGTGTACTACTTCACCTCGGCGGTCGCGCTCGGTGCGCCCGGTCGCGTCGTCGATTTCACCGTGCCGACTGGCAATTTCGGCGACATCTTCGCCGGCTACGTCGCCAAGAAGATGGGCCTGCCAGTGCGCCGGCTGAAGATCGCCGCCAACGTCAACGACATCCTGGTGCGGACGCTGAAGACCGGCATCTACGAAGTCCGCGGTGTCCACGCCACCTCGTCGCCGTCGATGGACATCCAGGTATCGTCGAATTTCGAGCGGCTGCTGTTCGAGGCTTCCGGCCGCGACGCCGCGCTGGTGCGCTCGCTGATGGGCTCGCTGCACCAGTCCGGCCGCTTCGTGCTGCCGGACGCGCTGCTGGCGGCAATTCGCGAGGAGTTCGATGCCGGCCGCGCCGACGAGACCGAAACCGAGGCGGCGATCCGCACGGCCTGGCGCGAGGCCGGTGACCTGATCGACCCGCACACCGCGGTGGCGCTGTCGGTCGCCGATCGCGACACCACCGACGCGGGCGTGCCCAACATCGTGCTGTCGACCGCCCATGCGGCCAAGTTCCCCGACGCCGTCGCGGCCGCCTGCGGCCAGCGCCCTGAACTGCCGGCATGGCTCGACGGACTGATGAGCAAGCCTGAAACTATTCGGGTGCTGCCGCGTGATCAGGTGGCAGTGGAGAATTACGTGCTGTCGGTCAGCCGCGCAGCCAGACAAGGAGCTGTTGGATGACCGTCGACGTCTCGAAGTTGCCCTCCGGGCTGACGGTCGTTACCGACACCATGCCGCATCTCGAAACCGCGGCGCTCGGGGTCTGGACCGGCGTCGGCGGCCGTGACGAGAAACCGGACGAGCACGGCATCTCGCATCTGCTCGAGCATATGGCGTTCAAGGGCACCGCGAAGCGCACCTCGCGCGAAATCGCCGAGGAGATCGAGGCTGTCGGCGGCGATCTCAACGCCGGCACCTCGACCGAGACCACCGCCTACTACGCGCGCGTGTTGAGGGCCGACGTGCCGCTGGCGCTCGATGTGCTCTCCGACATCCTCGCCAATCCGACCTTCGTGCCGGACGAGCTCGAGCGCGAGAAGAGCGTCATCGTCCAGGAAATCGGCGCCTCGCAGGACACGCCCGACGACGTCGTGTTCGAATATCTCAACGAACTCTGCTACCCGGAACAGCCGATCGGCCGCTCGCTGCTCGGCACCGCCAAGACGTTGAAGGCGTTCAATCGCGAGAAGTTGCAGGGCTACCTGCACACCCATTATCGCGGCCCCGAGATGGTGATCGCCGCGGCCGGCGCGGTCGATCACGCCCGCGTCGTCGAGGAGGTCTCGCACCGTTTCGCCAGCTTCGACTCGACGCCGGCGCCCAAGCCGCAGCCGGCGATGTTCGGCGCCGGCGGCAGCAAGGTCGTGCACCGCGATCTCGAACAGGCGCATCTGACGCTGGCGCTCGAAGGCGTGCCGCAGCGCGATCCGTCGCTGTTCAGCCTGCAGGTGTTCACCAACATCCTCGGCGGCGGAATGTCGTCGCGGCTGTTCCAGGAGGTGCGGGAGAAGCGCGGGCTGTGCTACGCGATCTACACTTTCCACGCGCCCTACACCGACACGGGCTTCTTCGGTCTCTACACCGGCACCGATCCGGCCGACGCGCCGGAGATGATGGAAGTCATCGTCGACGTCATCAACGACGCGGTCGATACGCTGACCGAGGCCGAGATCTCGCGCGCCAAGGCGCAGATGAAGGCCGGCCTGTTGATGGCGATGGAAAGCTGCTCGTCGCGCGCCGAGCAGCTCGCCCGCCACATCCTGTCTCACGGCCGGCCGCTGACGGTCGAAGAACTGGTCGGCAAGATCGAAGCCGTCACGATCGATTCGACCCGCGACGCCGCGCGCGCGCTGCTGTCGCGCGGTCGCCCCGCCGTGGTTGCGCTGGGCAGCGGTCGCGGCCTCGATACGGCGGTGGGTTTCGCGGAAGGATTGACACAATCCCGGGCGAAATCGAGCTATCATTGACGCCGAGCGTCGCGCCGCGCTGAGTCCGCAGCCGCCGCGTCGCCTTCGGTGCGTGGGGGAGTGTCGTCGTGGCGCTTTTTTGAATGCCGTCTGCCAGCATGGCTGCCCTGGAGCCGCGGGGCCAGGGGCTGCTGCTGCGCTCGCCGCAATACGCCGACTTCCCCCAATGGGCCGATCTGCGCGAACGCAGCCGCGCCTATCTGACGCCGTGGGAGCCGATCTGGCCGTCCGACGATTTGACCCGCTCCGGTTTCCGCCGCCGGCTGCGGCGTTATTCGGAGGACATCGCGGCCGACCGGTCCTATCCATTTCTGGTGTTTCGCGAGGCCGATGGCGTCCTGGTGGGCGGCATCACGCTCGCCAATGTCCGCCGGGGCATCGTCCAGGCCGGCACCATCGGGTATTGGGTCGGCCAGCCGTTCGCGCACCGCGGTTACATGACGGCGGCGCTGCGGGTGCTGCTGCCGACGCTGTTCGGCGAGCTCAATCTGCACCGCGTCGAGGCCGCCTGTATCCCCACCAACGCGCCCTCGATCCGGGTGCTGGAGAAATGCGGCTTCACCCGCGAGGGGCTGGCTCGGCGCTATCTCTGCATCAACGGCGTCTGGCAGGACCATTTGCTGTTCGGGATGCTGCACGAGGATCTGCGCAGCTGAGGCGCCGTCATCCGCGCCTTTGGATCGCCGGTTTTGCTTTGCTATAAGCGGAGCGGAACTGACCACCTGCTTCAGCCGGGAATCATGATGCACGATGACTTTCAACCCGCGCCGCGCGCACGCCGGCGTCTGCACGTCGCGCACGCTGTGGTGGCCGCTGCGGTCTGCGGCAGCCTGCTGGCGACGCCGGCTTGGTCGCAGTCGATCACCGACCGCTTCAAGAGTCTGTTCGGCGGCTCGTCGCAGTCCGAGAAGCCGCCGACGATCTCTAACGGACCGCCGCAGGACAGCGATCTGACCTGTCCGTCGGTCACCGTACGCAACGGCGCTTCGACCTATGCGGTCGGTCTGCCCGGTAAGGAAGCCAGCGGTGCGGACCTGCGTTTCCAGGCGGTGATCGCCAAGACCGCGCGCGAGTGCAATTTGAGCGGCGGCACCATCACGGCGCGCGTCGGCATCCAGGGCCGCATCATCGCCGGCCCGGCCGGAGCACCATCCGAGGTCGATGTGCCGCTGCGCGTCGCGGTGGTACAGGAAGGCGTGTCGCCAAAGACGATCTTCACCAAGGCCTACCGGACCAGCGTCACGATGAGCGCCGACGGCACGGTGCCGTTCAGCCTGGTGGCCGAAGACATCGTCTATCCGGCCGTCTCGGCCGCCGAAAACGACTCCTACGTGTTCTATGTCGGCTTCGATCCGCAGTCGCTGAAGCCAGAGCCCAGACACCGCAGCAAGCACCGGTAAGCCGAGTAGAAGCGCCTCTTCACCCTCCCCTGGAGGGGGAGGGGCGCTCGCGTCAGCGAGCGGGGTGGGGCGGCGCAGTTACAGGGGTGGCGCTCACCAGCCTTGCTGGCCCTCACAAAGGCAGTGCCTATGGCTCACCCCACCCCGTCCAGCATCCTGCTACGCAGGCTGCTGGCCGACCCTCCCCCTCGAGGGGAGGGTGAAAGTAACGGCGGCCGTGCGACTCAACAAACAAAAAAGCCGGCGCGATTGCTCGCGCCGGCTTTTGATTGGATGACAGCGTCGCTCAGTTGAGCTTGCTGCGGACGTCCTGGATGCCCTTGCCGAGCAGGTCGTCGGCGAGCTGGCCCTTGACCGACTGCGACAGGATCGTCGCGGCGGCATTGACGGCGGCTTCGGCCGCAGCGGCCCGCACGTCGGCGAGCGCCTGAGCTTCGGCCAACGCGATCTTGCTTTCCGCGGTCTTGGTGCGGCGGGCGACGAACTCTTCCAGCTTGGCCTTGGATTCCGCCGCGATCCGTTCGGCGTCGGCCTTGGCGCTGGCGATGATCGCTTCCGCCTCACGTTCCGCCGTGGCGCGGCGGGCGCGATAGTCTGCGAGCAGCTTGGCGGCTTCGTCCTTGAGCTTGCGGGCTTCGTCGAGCTCGGCCTTGATGCGATCGCGGCGGTGGTCGAGAGCCTTCAGCACGGTGCGGTGGACGCCCACATAGGCGAACACGCCCATCAGGATCACGAACGCGACTGCGACCCAGGTCTCTGCGTCAGCGAAGATTTCCATCGATCTCAGCCTTTCAGGGAGGCGTCGACCGCGCCTTCGACAGCCTTGCTGTCCGGCGCGATGCCGGCGAGCTGCTGCACGATGGCGGTCGCCGCATCGGACGCGATGCCGCGAACATTGCCCATCGCCGTCGTGCGAGTCGACGCGATGGTCTTCTCGGCCTCGGCGAGCCGCGTGGCCAGCCGCTCTTCGAGCGTCTTGCGTTCGGCTTCCGCCGCCGCATTCAGCTTTTCACGAGCTTCGGCACCGATCGCCTGGGCCCGCGCACGAGCTTCGGCGAGTTCGGTCTCGTAGGCCTTCAGAGCGTCGTCGGATTCGCCCTTCAGCTTCTGCGCCGCCGCCAGATCACCGTCGATGGTCTTCTGACGCTGGTCGATCACGCCGCCGACTTCGGCAGGGCG
>NZ_BADD01000402.1 GCF_000333455.1 Rhodopseudomonas sp. B29 | reverse complement strand
GATGCCAGGAGCGCCAGGCGGCCGAGGATCATCTCGGCCTGATGACGCCGGTGCTGAAGGGCGTCCTGACCGATGTCGGCTTTGCCAATGCGGTCGCGGCGCAGCAAATCTACGGCGGCCACGGCTACATCCAGGCCAACGGCGTCGAGCAGGTCGTGCGCGATGCGCGTATCGCCATGATCTACGAAGGCGCCAACGGCATTCAGGCGCTCGACCTCGTCGGCCGCAAGCTGCCGCGCGACGGCGGCCGCGCCGTGATGGCGTTCTTCGCCGAGGTTGGCGCCTTCGCCAAGGAGCATGGCGGCGACGAGGCGATGAAGCCGTTCGTCGGTCCGTTGTCGACCGCGCTCGGTCATCTGCAGCAAGCCACCACCTGGCTGATGCTGAACGCCATGGCGGCGCCCGACAACGCTGGCGCAGGCGCCACCGACTACATGCACCTGTTCGGCCTGGTTGCCTCTGGCTACATGTGGGCCAAGATGGCCAAGGCGGCGCAAGACAAGATTGCCGCAGGCGGCGCGACGCCCTATCTGACCGCCAAGCTCGTCACCGGCCGCTTCTTCGCGGAGCGGACGCTGCCGGGCACCGCGTTGCATCTGTCCCGCATCCAGGCCGGCAGCGGCACGGTGATGGAATTGCCGGCGGAAGCGTTCTGACGATCACTTACTGTCATCCCCGCGAAGGCGGGGATCCAGTAACCCCTGCGCCAGCGGCTTATCCGCGACGCACTTGAATACTGGGTCGCCCGGTCAAGCCGGGCGATGACACCTCGAAAACATCGCGCGCCACAGCGCGTCACAGCTTCATTTGAGGAACACCCCATGCCCGAAGCCTATATCTACGATCACGTTCGCACCCCGCGCGGCCGCGGCAAGGCCGATGGCTCGCTGCACGAAGTCACCGCGCTGGCGCTCGCCACTGTGCCGCTGAAGGCGCTGAAGGAGCGTAACAATCTCCCGAAGGACGTGGTCGACGACGTGGTGATGGGCGTGGTCGATCCGGTCGGCGAGGCCGGTTCGGATATTGCGCGCTTCGCCGCCATGAACGCGGGTCTCGGCGAGGCGGTGCCGGGCGTGCAGATCAGCCGGTTCTGCGCCTCGGGTCTCGATGCGGTGAACTTCGCCGCGGCTCAGATCATGAGCGGTCAGCACGAATTGGTGATCGGCGGCGGCGCGGAGTCGATGAGCCGCATCGGCATCGGCGCCTCGGGCGGCGCCTGGCCGATGGACCCGTCGATGGCGGTGCCGTCCTACTTCATGCCGCAAGGCGTCTCGGCTGACCTGATCGCGACCAAGTACGGCTTCTCGCGCGACGACGTCGACGCCTACGCGGTGCGCAGCCAGCAGCTCGCCGCCAAGGCCTGGGACGAAGGTCGCTTCGACAAGTCGGTAGTGCCGGTCAAGGACATCAACGGCCTGACTATCCTGGCCAAGGACGAGCACATGCGCCCCTCAACGACGATGCAGTCGCTGGCGCAGCTGCAGCCGTCGTTCGCCGCGATGGCGGCGATGGGCGGCTTCGACGGGGTGGCGATCCAGTCGCATCCGGAAATCGAGAAGGTCAACTACGTGCACCATGCCGGCAACTCGTCCGGCATCGTCGACGGCGCCGGTGCGGTGCTGCTCGGCAGCAAGGAAGCCGGCGACAAACACGGCCTGAAGCCGCGTGCCAAGATCCGCGCCTTCGCCAATATCGGCTCCGAGCCGGCGATGATGCTGACCGGTCCGGTCGACGTCACCAAGAAGCTGTTCGAGCGCTCGGGCATGAAGAAGAGCGACATCGATCTGTTCGAACTCAACGAGGCGTTCGCCTCGGTCGTGCTGCGCTACATGCAGGCGTTCGAGATCGAGGACGACAAGATCAACGTCAACGGCGGCGCCATCGCGCTCGGCCATCCGCTCGGCGCCACCGGCGCGATGATCCTCGGCACCGTGCTCGACGAACTCGAGCGCACCGACAAGTCGACTGCCCTGGTGACGCTGTGCATCGGCGGCGGCATGGGCACCGCGACGATCATCGAGCGCGTCTGACGCCGTAGGGTGGGCAAAGCGAAGCGTGCCCACCATTCCGGTCTCAGAAGTAAGCGTGGGCACGGCGCTTCGCGCCTTTGCCCACCCTACTTGCCGGCGCGAACTAACCGGCCGCTCTGACCTCGATTGCAGAGTTCAGCATCGGCACCTCGGGCAGAGCCATCAGAGCAGGCTTGGCGAAATGATAACCCTGGAACAGCGAGATGCCGGCGGCGCGCAGCACGGTGCATTCCTGTTCGTTCTCGACGCCTTCCGCCAGCACGCGGATGTCGAGTTCGCGGGCGATGCCGACGAGGCCGGCGACGATCACCTGCTTGGCGCGGTTGAGATGAATGTCGCGCAGCACTTCCATGTCGATCTTGATCAGGTCGGGCTGCAGCTTGGCCAAGAGGCCAAGGCCCGCATAGCCGGCGCCGAAATCGTCGAGCGCAGTGAGAAAGCCGAGCGCGCGGTAAGCCTCGATGATCTTGTTGACGTGCGCGACGTCCGTCATCCGCTCGTTCTCGGTGAACTCGAACATCAGGTTCCGGTGCGGGAACTGGGCGCGCTTGGCGGCGGCGAGCGACTTTTGAATACAGGCGCTCGGCTCGTAAACCGCGTTCGGCATAAAGTTGATCGACAGCCGCGCGCAGGGATCGTTGAAAAGTCTGCCGGCGGTTTCGATCGCCAGCACGCGTGCCGCCTGGTCGAACCGGTAGCGCATCTCGTCGGTGACCTGCGACAGGATCATGCCGGCGGGTTCGCCGTTCGGCCCGCGGACCAGCGCTTCGTAGCCCCACACCCGCTGCGCGCTGAGGTCGACGATCGGCTGGAACGCCATCTTCATCTCGAACGGAACCGAGATGCCATCCTGGCATCCGGCGCAAACAGAACTCATGAGTGACCTTTCATGCGGCATGAGGAAATCTCGACCGTAGACGTCCTTCTCTACCGCAACGTTAAGTCGACACGGCCGCAACGCGATTAGTTCGCCGATGTCATTTGATACAAACCGTAATAACCTGTGGAGCCCGAGCCGATGAGCTACAGCAACTTCAAGATCGAGACCGACGCCGACGGCATTGCGCTGGTGACCTGGGATCTGCCCGGGCGTTCGATGAACGTGCTCGATGCCAAGACCATCGAGGAACTCGCCGGGATCGTCGAGCAGACCACCAAGGATGCGGCGGTCAAGGGCGTAGTGATCACCTCCGCCAAGGAAGCGTTCTGCGCCGGCGCTGATCTGTCGATGCTCGAGGCGATGACCCAGCAGTTCGGTCAGATCAAAAAGACAAGGGCGAGGAAGCCGCCCAGAAGATGCTGTTCGACGAGAGCCGCAAGCTGTCGCAGACGCTGAGGGCGATCGAGACCGGTGGCAAGCCGTGGGTCGCGGCGATCAACGGCATGGCGCTCGGCGGCGGCTTCGAAGTGACGCTGGCCTGCCATCATCGCGTCGCTGCTGATAATCCCAAAACGCGCCTCGGCCTGCCCGAGATCAAGGTCGGCCTGTTCCCGGGCGGCGGCGGCACCCAGCGCATCGCCCGCATCGTCGATCCGCAGAACACCATGACGATCCTGCTCAAGGGTGATCAGCTCAAGCTCGACAAGGCCAAGGCGCTGAAACTGGTCGATGCCATCGTGCCGGCTGATCAAATGATCTCCACCGCCAAGGAGTGGATCAAGGCCGGCGGCAAGGCGGTGGCGCCATGGGACGAGAAGGGCTTCAAGCTGCCCGGCGGCCCGGTGTTCTCCAAGCAGGGCATGATGATGTTCCCGGCCGGCAACGCTCTCTATCGCCGCGAGACCTACGACAATTATCCAGCCGCCCGCGCCATCATGAGCTGCGTCTATGAAGGCCTGCAGGTGCCGATGGACGTCGCGCTCCGCATCGAGTCGCGTTACTTCGCCCACGTGCTGCAGACCAAGGAAGCCGCTGCGATGATCCGCAGCCTGTTCCTGTCGATGCAGGAGCTCAACAAGGGCGCGCGCCGTCCGCAGGGCGTGCCGCCCACCAAGGTCAAGAAGCTCGCGATCATCGGTGCCGGCTTCATGGGCGCCAGCGTCGGCTACGTGTCGGCCAAGGCCGGCATTGAGGTCGTGCTGATCGACCGCGACCAGGAGAGCGCCGACAAGGGCAAGGCGCATTGCCAGTCGGTGATCGACGGGCTGATTAAGAAGGGCCGCGCCAAGCCGGCCGACGCCGAGGCGCTGATGTCGCGCATCACCGCGACCGCGGACTTCAATGCGATCTCGGATGCCGATCTGGTGATCGAGGCCGTGTTCGAGGATCGCAAGGTCAAGGCCGAGACCTACGCCAAGGCGCAGCCGCTGCTGAAGGAAGGCGCGATCTTCGCCTCCAACACTTCGACGCTGCCGATCAACTCGCTGGCCGAAGAGTTCAAGGATCAGTCGAAGTTCATCGGCATCCACTTCTTCTCGCCGGTCGAGAAGATGATGCTGGTCGAAGTCATCCTCGGCAACAACACCAGCGACGCCACGCTGGCGGCCGCGCTCGACTACACCCGCCAGATCGGCAAGACCCCGATCGTCGTGAACGACTCGCGCGGCTTCTTCGCCAATCGCTGCGTGCTGCGTTTCACCGCCGAAGGCCTCGAGATGCTGATGGAAGGCGTCCCGGCGCCTATGATCGAGACCGCCGCCAAGATGGCCGGCATGCCGGTCGGCCCGCTGTCGCTGGCCGACGAAGTCGCGCTCGATCTGATCCTGAAGATCATGAAGGCGACCGAAGCCGATCTCGGTGCTCAGGCGGTCGATCAGCAGCAGAAGAAGCTGATGGTCGAGCTGGTCGAGAAGCAGGGCCGGTTCGGCCGCAAGAACGGCAAGGGCTTCTACGTCTATCCGGAGAAGGGTAAGGGCCAGAAGAGCCTGTGGGACGGCATCGCCGCGCTGCAGCCCAAGCACCTCGATCCCGACACGATCGACGTCGAGGAGCTGAAGCAGCGCTTCCTCGCCGTGCAGGCGGTGGAAGCGGCGCGCACCGTCGAGGACAACGTCATCGTCGATCCGCGCGAAGCCGACGTCGGCTCGATCCTCGGCTTCGGCTTCGCGCCGTTCACCGGCGGCACGCTGAGCTACATCGACTTCATGGGCACCAAGGAGTTCGTGGCGCTGTGCCACAAGCTCGAGGGCAAATTCGGCTCGCGCTTCACGCCGCCGAAGCTGCTCGAAGACATGGCCAAGACCGGCGACACCTTCTACCACCGCTTCGCCCCGAAGAAGCAGGCCGCGGCGTAACGACCCCAAGCACAGCGCGCTCCCTCTCCCGCGTGCGGGAGAGGGCTGGGGTGAGGGCGCCCCAAGCACTGAGTCAGCAACCCGCGGAGCCGAGTGCCCTCACCCGCCGCGCTTCGCGCGTCGACCTCTCCCGCATGCGGGAGAGGTTGCGCTACCGCTGCGGCGAGGCCACGCCTCACTCCGGTTACAAATAAAAAGGGCCGGATCATCGCGATCCGGCCCTTTTGTCTTTCCCCAACGTCCCCGCTCCGTCATTGCGAGCGAAGCGAAGCAATCCAGTTCAGTGCACTGCGCTGGATTGCTTCGTCGCTGCGCTCCTCGCAATGACGAAAAGCCTCAGGCCTTCTGCAGCAGCCCTTCGCTTTGCAGCGCGGCCTGCACCTTCGGCCGCGCGGCGATACGCGCCTTGTAGGCGGTGAGGTTCGGGTAGGGCGCCAGGTCGATCTTCATCCGGTCGCACCAGTTCAGGATCACGAACAGATAGCCGTCCGCGACAGTGAACTGCGTGCCCATCAGGTAGTCCTTGCCGGCAAGCTGCTTGTCCGCATAGGCGAGGTACTTGGCGATGCGGTCCTTGAAGAACTGCTTGGCGTCGTCGCCGAGCACCGGCGAGAACAGCGGGCCGAAGCTCTTGTGCAGATCGGTGGAGATGAAGTTCAGCCATTCCTGCAGGCGGTAACGCTCGTTGCTGCCCAGTTCGGGCGCAAGCTTGCCGCCACCGACCTTGTCGGCGATCATCTGCACGATCGCCGGGCCTTCGGTCAGCACGCTGCCGTCGTCGAGGCCGAGCGCCGGCACCGAACCCTTCGGATTGACCTGTAGATAGTCGTCGCCGTTCTCCAGCTTCTTGGCACGAAGGTCGACCTTGACCAGCTCGAACGGCAGGCCGGATTCGCTCAGCGCGATATGGGGCGACAGCGAACACGCGCCCGGGGCATAATACAGCTTCATGGGTCTCTCCTGGCCGGGGATCTTGGTAAACTGCGGCCGGGCGATTAAATGCGATCGCATGGAACAGTCAAGATTGATGCAACTGCATCAAGCGCGCTAGGATCGGGCTGCGCGGGTGGAGCGGAGCGATGAAACGGAAACCGTCGACCGAGGCCACGGCTGCCTGGACCCGCTTGATGCGGGTGCGCAGCCGGGTGCTGGATGCGGTCGAACACGATCTGAAGAAGGCCGGATTCCCGCCGCTCGCCTGGTATGATGCGCTGCTCGAGCTGTCGCGCGCGGCCGACGGTGTGATGCGGCCGGTCGAGCTCGAAAAGCACATGCTGATCCCGCAATATTCCACCTCCCGGCTGATCGACCGGCTGGTCGAGGAGGGACTGGTCGTGCGCCGCGAATGCGACATCGACAAGCGCGGCCAGTTCGTCAAAATCACCGAAGCGGGGCGCGAGTTGCAGAAGACGATGTGGGCCGCCTATTCGGCTGCGATCGAAAAGCATGTCGGATCGAAACTGTCCGACGCCGACGCTGCGCGGCTGTGCGGCCTGCTCGACCGGCTCGGTTGTGCCTGCGACGGCGCTGCGCTCGCCGCGCGAGACTCCGTCGCGGCCCGATGATATCCCACTCACCCCTCGCCGGCGCGGCCGCTGCCGCCCGCGGTCCCCGATCCTTGCCTGGCCCCTCGGGTGGCCGGCGCTGTCTTCAATCTTTTCGGAAATCCCATGGCGCGTGACCAGATCGATATGACGCCGCTGAATTCGCGCGACGAACTCGTCGCGTGGCTCGAAGCGGGCATCAAGCCGGCGTCGGAATTCCGCATCGGCACCGAGCACGAGAAGACGCCGTTCACTCTCGAAGGCCATTGTCCGGTTCCGTACGAAGGCGCGCGAGGCATCGGCGCGCTGCTCGAAGGCATGCAGCTTTTGCTCGGCTGGGACCCGATCATGGAAGGCCCGAACATTATCGGGCTGCACGACGTCACCGGCGGCGGTGCGATTTCGCTGGAGCCGGGCGGACAGTTCGAATTGTCGGGCGCGCCGGTCGAGACCGTGCACCAGACTCACGCCGAGCTGATGGCGCATCTGGCGCAGGTGCGCGAGGTCGCCACCCCGCTCGGCATCGGCTTCCTCGGCCTCGGCCTGACGCCGTCGTGGTCGCGCGAGCAGATCCCGGTGATGCCGAAGGGCCGCTACAAGATCATGACCGGCTACATGCCGAAGGTCGGTCGCTACGGCCTCGACATGATGTACCGGACCTGTACGGTGCAGACCAATCTCGACTTCTGCTCCGAAGCCGACATGGTCAAGAAGCTGCGCGTGTCGCTGGCGCTGCAGCCGGTGGCGACGGCTCTGTTCGCCAACTCGCCCTTTACCGAGGGCAAGCCCAACGGCTTCCTGTCGTTCCGCTCCGAGGTCTGGCGCGACACTGATAACAACCGCTCGGGCATGCTGCCCTGGGCGTTCGAGGACGGCATGGGTTTCGAGCGCTGGGTCGACTACGCGCTCGATGTGCCCATGTACTTCGTCAAGCGCGGCGATCAGTATATCGACGTGTCGGGTTCGTCGTTCCGCGCTTTCTTCGACGGCAAGAACGACAAGATGCCGGGTGAGCGTCCGACGCTGTCGGACTGGGCCAATCATTTGTCGACGATCTTCCCCGAGGTCCGTTTGAAGCGTTACCTCGAGATGCGCGGTGCCGACGGCGTGCCGTGGGGCCGGCTGCCGGCGCTACCTGCGTTCTGGGTCGGCCTGCTGTACGACGACGCCAGCCTCGACGCGGCCTGGGAGCTGGTGAAGGGCTGGGAAGCCTGGGAACGTCAGGCGCTGCGCGACGACGTGCCCCGGCTCGGCTTCAAGGCCCGCATCCGCAACCGCTTCCTCTACGAGATCGCCAAGGACTGCATGGTGCTGGCACATGCCGGCCTGCGCCGGCGCGCTCGCCTCGACGCATTCGGGATCGACGAGTCGCGGCATCTCGCCGCGCTCGATCGCATCATCGAGTCGGGCCGCACGCCGGCCGAGGAGATGCTCGACAAGTACAATGGCGCCTGGCACGGCTCGGTCGATCCGGCTTACGACGAGTACGCATTCTGAGCGGCAGACTGCCCTGACGGCCCGTTCATCCGCCATACAGGTGGCGCCCTCTCTGATGGCGCCAGGGAACCGCAGCCGGAGTTGCGGGTTCCGTCATGCGATCGGAAAGGTGTCGATGCGGTTAGCCGGCCTGCTCAGGGCGTGTTTGCTCATGCTCGCCGTGGCTGCGGCGGCATTGCACGCGCACGAGGCACGGGCGCAGGCGAATTTCGACCGGCCGGGCGGCGACTACCAGCATTCGACCTTGCACAGCGGCGATCCGGCCGAATGCGCGCTGATGTGCGAGCGCGATCGCCGTTGCCGGTCCTGGACGTTCGCCTATCCGTCGTCGCCCGATGAAGGCGCGACCTGCTGGCTCAAGAGCAACGTGCCGCCGCTGGCTCCGAGTAATTGCTGCGTCTCCGGCGTCCGCGGCGCGGGCGTGTTGGAGCCGCGCTCGGGTACTGTCGAAGCGTCGATCGACCGTGCCGGCGGTGACTACCGCAATTTCGAAATGAAAGCCGGCGAAGGCGACGAGGCCTGCAAGGCGGCCTGCGAAGGCGACGACAAATGCCGCGCCTGGACCTACGCCCGCCCGGGCTACGTCGGCCGCGCGCCGCGCTGTTTCCTGAAGAAAGAAATCAAGCCGCCGCGTAGGAAGCCCGGGTTCTTCTCGGGCGTGGTGCGGTAGGGCAGCCCGCGCAATTCTGGGCCAAGTTAACACTCGCGCCGTCATGCCCGGCCTTGTGCCGGGCATCCACGAACTTCTGACGTAGTAGCGCACAAAACGTGGATGGCCGGGACGAGCCCGGCCATGACGAAGGTAAGTGCGTGGCGCCTTGGCGGCTACGCAATCTTTCCTCTCAATGCACCTTGGTGAAGAACCGCGCCACGCGGAAGCCGGAGAGCCAGTCGGTGATCGGCTGGCTGCGCACGGCAGGATTCCATGAGCCCACCACGGCGTCGACGCGGCCGACCAGATTGTCGATCGGCAGCAGCCCGACGCCGCCGTCGCGGACGCTGACGCGGCTGTCGGCGGAATTGTCGCGGTTGTCGCCCATCACGAACAGATCGCCCTGCGGCACGGTGATTTCCGGCATGTTGTCGAGCCGGCCGTTGTCGTAGAGCTTGAAGATCGGATGCGACACGCCACCCGGCAGCGTCTCGATGTAGCGCGCCGCGGTCTGGTAAGCGCCGTCGTCGTCTTCGGCGCGGCCGGTGCCGTCCGGCTTCACCTGGGCGGCGACGCCGTTGATGCTGACAATGCCACCGTCGATCTTGATGCGGTCGCCGGGCAGGCCAACCACGCGCTTGACCCAGACCTGCGAGCGGTCGCCGGGCCAGCGAAATACCACGACATCGCCGCGATGCGGCGTCGAGCCGAACACCCGGCTGGTTTCGGGGAAGGCGACATGGATCGGCAGCGACGCGCTGGAGTAGCCGTAGGGATATTTCGAGGCGAGCAGCGCGTCGCCGATCAACAGCGTCGGCTCCATCGAGCCGGACGGCACGTAGAACGGCTCCGCCAGCGCGGCCTTGCCGACCAGCACGATCGCCACCACGGCGGCGAGCTGCGTCAGTTGCGATGCCCAGCGCCGCAGCGTTCCGCCTTCCGAAGTCTTTTCCGCCGCGTCGCTCATCCGCCAGTGCCTCCGACCGTAATTCTGTCCATCCGCAGCGTCGGCTGGCCGACGCCCACCGGCACACCCTGGCCGTTCTTGCCGCAAGTGCCGATTCCGTCGTCGAGCTGCAGATCGTTACCGATCATGGAAATACGGTGCAAATCGGTCGGACCGTTGCCGATCAGCATCGCGCCTTTCAGCGGAGCGCCGATCTTGCCGTTCTCGATCTTGTAGGCCTCGGTGCATTGGAAGACGTATTTGCCGGAGGTGATGTCGACCTGTCCGCCGCCGAAGTTCACCGCATAGATGCCGTTCTTCACCGAGGCGAGGATCTCGGCCGGGTCGCGCTGGCCGGCCAGCATGTAGGTGTTGGTCATGCGGGGCATCGGCACGTGGGCATAGGACTGCCGCCGGCCGTTGCCGGTCGGCTTCATGCCCATCAGCCGGGCGTTCTGGCGGTCCTGCATGTAGCCGGTGAGCACGCCGTCCTCGATCAGCACGGTGCGGCTGGTCGGGGTGCCCTCGTCGTCGATCGACAGCGAGCCGCGCCGTGCCGAGATGGTGCCGTCGTCGACGACTGTCACGCCCTTGGCGGCGACCTGCTGGCCCATCAGGCCGGCGAAGGCCGAGGTCTTCTTGCGGTTGAAGTCACCCTCGAGGCCGTGGCCGACCGCCTCGTGCAGCATCACGCCCGGCCAGCCGGGGCCGAGCACCACGTCCATCTCGCCGGCCGGAGCCGGAACCGATTCGAGGTTGACCAGCGCCTCGCGCAACGCGCCGTCGGCCGCTTCGCGCCACGCCTTGGTCTCGATGAAGCGCGCATAAGGCTCGCGGCCACCATAGCCCTTGGAGCCGCTCTCCTGGCGGTCGCCCTGGCCAGCGACCACCGAGACGTTGACCCGCACCAGGGGGCGGATGTCGCGATAGCTCTCGCCGTCGGGGCGCAGGATCTCGACCACCTGCCAGGTGGCGCCGACCGACACCGACACCTGCCGCACCCGCGGATCCTTGTCGCGCACATAAGCGTCGATCTCGCCGAGCAGCTTGACCTTGGCCTCGAAGCCGGGCGCGTCGAGCGGGTTGTCGTCGCCGTAGAGCCGCACATTGGTGTGCGCCGGCGCCACCGCCAGCGTGCCGCTGTAATCGCTGCGCACAGCCGCCACTGCGTCGGCCGCGCGCATCAGCGCCGGCAGCGACACGTCGGAGGAATGCGCGTAGCCGACCGCGTCGTCCTTCACGGCGCGAAGACCGAAGCCCTGCGCGGTGTCGTAGGTCGCCTGCTTCAGCCGGCCGTTGTCGAACGCCAGCGCCTCGGTCTGGCTGTATTCCAGAAACAATTCACCGTCGTCCGCGCCTTGCAGCCCCCGCATCAGTTCACGCCGCACCTCATCGCGATCGAGCTTGGCGCGGTCGAGCAGGGAGGTCTGGGCTGGGTTGGTCATGAGGTGAGTTCCCGATGTTGTTCGGGGAGGAAGATAGGCGGTCTCCAGGCGTTCTGCGAGAGCCTGCGGCGGACACATCATCAACCAAGACCCTTTCAAAGCAAATTAGGGTTTGTTCATGTGGCCTCGTGTTCTCCGTCGTTGCGAGCGAAGCGAAGCAATCCAGGTCCGTGCTCCCGGCTTGATTGCTTCGTCGCTTCGCTCCTCGCAATGACGTGATCAAACTTCAGGCCATCGCCGAAATCGATCGCTTGCAAAGATATCGCGCGCGATATAAATCACCGTCATGAAGTCGCCCTCGCCATCCTCCCGCGCGCCGCGCAGCCCCGACAAGCAGAAGCTGGAGAACCAGCTTTGCTTCGCGCTGTATTCGACGCTGCTTGGGGTCAACAAGGTCTATCGCGGCCTGCTTCGCGAATTCGATCTCACCTATCCGCAGTACTTGGTGATGCTGGTGTTGTGGGAGAAAGATCGGGTCAACGTGTCGGAGATCTGCGATCAGCTTTATCTCGAGACGACGACGCTGACGCCGCTGTTGAAGCGGCTCGAGGCGCGCGGGCTGATCAGCCGGCGTCGCTCAGCCGAGGACGAGCGCCAGGTGATCGTCGGCCTCACCGACGAGGGCCGCGCGCTGCGTCAGCAGCTCAAGCATGTGCCCGACTGCCTCGGTGCCGCGATGGGCGGCTCGCTCGACGAGATCGTGGAGCTGCGCAACAAGCTCACCAAAGTTCGCGCCAATCTGTTTCAGGCTGCCTGATGGAGAGCCCCCCCGGACTGCCGCGCTTCACCGCCAATTAGATCGCGTGCGATATTAACGCGCACGAGATAACTGAACCCAGCTCTCCTTGAACCTCCACCCCTCGAAAGGAAGACCACCATGTCAGTCGAAAAAGTTCTCTACCGCGCCACTGCCACCGCCACCGGAGGCCGCGACGGCCGCGGCGTCTCGAGCGACGGCTATCTGGATGTCGCGCTGACGACGCCGAAGGAGCTCGGCGGAGGTGGTGGCGCCGGCACCAATCCGGAGCAGTTGTTCGCGATCGGCTATTCGGCCTGTTTCATCGGCGCCATGAAGTTCGTCGCCGGCCGCGACAAGCTGCCGATCTCCAAGGACGTCAGCGTCACCGGCACGGTGGGCATCGGTCCGATTCCGACCGGCTTCGGCATCGAGGTCGAGCTCAAGATCAGCCTTCCGGGCGTCGATCGCGAGCAGGCCCAGACGCTGATCGATCGCGCTCACATCGTCTGCCCGTATTCGAACGCGACCCGCGGCAACATCGACGTCAAGCTGACGCTGGTCTGACGTTCTCACCTTAGGCTCACAAGGGCCGCCCAGGTTGCCCTTGTGAGTTGCGCCGATCATGACGAGCGCGGCTCACCGCGGCGCTCGCTTAGTAATGATGCGACGCGGGCGGCTGACCTGCCGCTTTGTCGTCTCTGGAGGTTGCCTGGGGTTGTGGCCCGGTTGGGAAGCCGTGCTCCTGCGCCCACTTGAACAACTCCTCGAACACCGGTCGCAGCGCCTCGGCGGACGGCGTCATCTCGTATTCCACGCGCGGCGGTATCTCGGCATAAACGGTGCGTTTCACCAGGCCGTTGGCTTCGAGATCGCGTAGTTGCGTGGTCAGCATGTGCTGGGTCACACCGGGGATCGCACGCCTGAGTGCTCCGAAGCGCTGCTTGCCCCGCACCAGGGTCAGGAGGATCTCTCGTTTCCACTTGCCCGCGAGGACGCCGAGCACGTGATGCATCGTGATCGACGCGCCGCCCTGGCAGGGCGTTTCCGCGGTGGGGCCGCCGTCGTGATCATTAGTCATGTTTTGCGTACTGCCTCACAAAAACCATCCTACTTGTCGTTCCGATCCTAAGTCGTAATCCTGAATTTGGACAGTTCGCCGGCAGCGCCCACGCGCGTCGGCTGCAATTCAGGAGGTTTTCGTGTCTGTCGCCATTCCATCGAAGTCATCCCGGCTGTCGTCCGTCGCACTCTGGATCATCAGGGGGCTACTTGCAGCTGTGTTCATCGCAGCCGGCGGCGCCAAGCTCTACGGTGTGCCTATGTTGGTCGAGGAGTTTCAACATATCGGCCTCGGCCAGTGGTTTCGCTATGTCACTGGGACGCTCGAACTGCTCGGCGCCTGCCTGTTGCTGATTCCATCGCTCGGTGCGTTCGGCGCCTTAGTTCTCAGCTGCGTGATGATCGGGGCGACGATCGCGCACCTCTTCGTGATCGGCGGCTCCCCCGTGCCTGCCGTCGTGCTGCTCGCCTTGAACGCTTTGGTGATCTACGCAAAGCGCAGCGATATCGCGGCAGTCCTGCCCGGCGCGTCCGCGAGCCCCAGTCGGCTTCGCTGATGCCCGAACTGGGCTGGCCGCGCAGCCGATGGGCCACGGCGGTGATGTTCGGTCTGGCCTTTCTGGTGCCGATGTCGGTGACGCTGGTGCTGATCGATGCTTGTGCGGCGAGTCCGAAGGACTCGAAATTGCACACGCCTGGTCAGGTCGCGACGAGGCCGCAGGTCCACCGCGTCGCGCTGCAGGTCAATTCGGACGATCCGACCATCATGAGACACGCGATTACCAACAGCCTCAACATCCTCAAAGCCTACGGCGACCGCAACGAACCTGCGGCCGTCGAAATCGTCGCCTACGGTCCCGGCGTCAACATGTTCAGGGAAGACACCTCGCCGGTGAAGGATCTGCTGCATTTCTTGCACGTGAGCTATCCCGACGTGGTGTTCAGCGCGTGCGGCAACACCATCGCCATCATGGAAAGAAACGAGGGACATGCATTGTCCCTCGTCGAAGGTGCGCGATCGGTGCCGTCCGGTGTGGTCAGGCTGATCGAGTTGCAGGAGGCCGGATGGTCCTATTTGCGGCCCTGATGTCCGTTCGGGATTATCCCAACCAACACCGCGAGGGAGCCCGATGATGGGCCGCGATGTCACGCGGCGCCGCGTGTTGCGGAGGGTGCTCGGCGGGGCCGCCACGCTCGTCGGCGGTCGTGCCGCTGCCGCCGGCTTGGATGATCCTCCGCCGTTCGGCAACGCGCGATATCAGTTCACGGTGCTGCGGCCTCAGCGCATGGTCCCCCCTGTTCCGATGACGCGGCTGGGCGGCGGGACCGTCACCTTCGATGCGTTTCGCGGGAAGGTGGTGCTGGTCAATTTCTGGGCGACCTGGTGTCCGGCGTGCCGGACCGAACTGCCCAGCCTCGATCGCCTGCAACAGGCAGCCGGCGGTCGGGATCTGCAAGTGATCGCGGTGTCGCTCGATCTGCAGGGCAGCGCCGTCGTCGCGCCCTTTTTGCGCAAGCTGAATATCCGCCAACTCGAGATCTATCTCGATCCGGAGGCGCGTATCGCGCGTGCGGCGAACGACGACAACCCGGGCGTGCCGTTCGGCCGCTATGGCATGCCGATCTCGTACATCGTCGACCGCGTGGGACGGATCGCCGGCTATTTGGTCGGAGACGCGGACTGGACGTCGGACGGGGCGCGTCGGCTGCTCGACTATTACGCGGGCGGCCGAAACGGCTGATGCGGATAACCGTTACGGCAGCTTGTCGTAGCCCTCGCCGAGGCCGTTGAGGCTGAGCGGGAAGCCGATGCCCTCTTCGGGCGTCTCGAAGATGATGAAGGTCGCGGTCTTGGCGGTGCGCAACTGGCCGAGCAGCTTGTCGTCCATCACCACCTCGGCGACGCAGCCGTTCGGCAGGCAGCGCACGAAGCCGGCGCGGCCGACATCGACATTGTCGAGCTTCAATCCAAGGCCCGACGGCAGCAGCACGCCGAGCGGAGCCACGACCCGCATCAGCTTGCTCTTCTGATCGGCCGTCTTGAGGATGATCACCGTGAGGCCGGCATTGGAGCGGTCTTCGGCCACGACGCTTTGGATCAGCGCGCATTGTTCAGCCTTGGCGCCGGGCGGGGTATCGCAGCGGATCTGCCAGTCGCCGTGCACCGAGCGAACGGCGCCTTGAGCCAAAGCACGCTCGGTCGGCGCGATGATTGCGAAAACGCCGGCGAGCCCCGCCAGCAGCACAGCAAGCAGCGAGCGGCGGAGAAGGGGCGTATGTCTGGCTGGACCCATCAGGGCGATCCCAAAAGTTGTAGAGCAGGCAATTGAAGCTTGCCGTCGATGCAGGTGACGCGAGCTGAACTGTCCGGCAATGACGGCGCGACCAAGGCGAGACCGGCTCGCCCGAATCAGACCCACGTGACGAGGGTCTGCTGTGCCTACATCCACGCTTGTGGCTGTCAAGTTCGCCTCACAATACCAGGGCACCTTTGATCGGACGTTTGGCAGTTGTGCCGGCAGGCTGAACAAACCACCGGGAAGCCTAGCCGAAAGTCCAATAGTGCATTGCGGGCTTTAGAGAAGTGTGATTTTAGAACAATTGAGAAGCGTTCTCACGAACTCGCGCCGTACGCGAGTCGAAAAGGGCATCGGGCTCCGTTCCTGCGAAGTCCGAAGAGGAAAAAAGGGAGCGAAGGCGGCATGACGATGTCGATGAGCCGCGCGGGCCGGCAATTGCTGGGCTTGGCGATCGTGGGAGGAATGCTGGCGATCGGCGGAGCCGCATCGGCCGCCGGAGTTGGTCAGCCTGCGCCGTGGGAAGTCACTCTCCAACAGCCGGCTTCTCCGGTGATGGAGAACATCGTCTGGTTCCACAACTTCCTGCTCTGGCTAATCACCTTCATCACCCTGTTCGTGCTGGCGCTGCTGGTCATCGTGGTGGTGAAGTTCAACGCCAAGGCCAATCCGGTGCCGTCCAAGACCACGCACAATTCGCTGATCGAAGTGGCGTGGACGATCGTTCCGGTGCTGATCCTGGTCGCGGTCGCGGTGCCGTCGTTCCGCCTGCTTTTTCTCGAGCTCGACATTCCGAAGCCGGACCTGACCATCAAGGCCACCGGCAACCAGTGGAACTGGAGCTACAACTATCCGGACGACAAGATCGACTTCACATCGATCATGCTGACCGACGAAGAGCGCTCGAAGCTCAATCCGGTGCCGCCGCGTTTGCTCGCCGTCGATAACGAAGTCGTGGTGCCGGTCAACAAGGTGGTGCGCATTCAGACCACGGCGGCCGACGTCATTCACTCGTGGGCGATCCCGTCGTTCGGCGTGAAGATCGACGCCATCCCGGGCCGCCTCAATGAGGCCTGGTTCAAAGCCACCAAGGAAGGCAAGTTCTACGGCCAGTGCTCGGAGCTGTGCGGCAAGGATCACGCCTTCATGCCGATCGTCGTGCACGTCGTGAACGATCAGGAATACGCCGCCTGGAAACAGAAGCAGCAGACCGCGTCGCGCGAGCGGGCCACTTCCTACGCATCGGCAGCCACGACGACGCGCTGACGAGTACAGGACAAGACGTCGAACGCGGACCGTAAGGCCCAACAAGGTTCAAGTCGGGATACGAAAATGACAATGGAAGCTGCAAGGGTTGCCCACTCCGACCACGCGCATGACGACCACTCCCATGCGCATCCGACCGGATGGCGCCGTTACCTGTACTCGACCAACCACAAGGACATCGGCACGATGTACCTGGTGTTCGCGCTGATCGCGGGCATCATCGGTGCGGCGCTGTCGATCGCGATCCGGATCGAGCTGATGTATCCGGGCGTGCAGATATTCCACGAGAGCCACACCTACAACGTGTTCGTGACTTCGCACGGCCTGATCATGATCTTCTTCATGGTGATGCCGGCGATGATCGGCGGGTTCGGCAACTGGATGGTGCCGCTGATGATCGGCGCGCCAGACATGGCGTTCCCGCGCATGAACAACATCTCGTTCTGGCTGCTGCCGGCCGCGTTCGCGCTGTTGATCATCTCGACCTTCGTCGAGGGCGAGCCGTCGTCGAACGGCGTCGGCGCCGGCTGGACCATGTATGCGCCGCTGTCGACCTCGGGCCATCCGGGTCCGGCGGTCGACTTCGCCATTCTGGCGCTGCATCTCGCCGGTGCGTCGTCGATCATGGGCGCCATCAACTTCATCACCACGATCTTCAACATGCGCGCGCCGGGCATGACCCTGCACAAGATGCCGCTGTTCGTGTGGTCGATCCTGGTGACGGTGTTCCTGCTGCTGTTGTCGCTGCCGGTTCTAGCCGGCGCCATCACCATGCTGCTGACCGACCGCAACTTCGGCACCACCTTCTTCTCGCCCGAAGGCGGCGGCGATCCGCTGCTGTTCCAGCATCTGTTCTGGTTCTTCGGTCACCCCGAAGTGTACATCCTGATCCTGCCGGCCTTCGGCATGATCAGCCAGATCGTCTCGACCTTCTCGCGCAAGCCGGTGTTCGGCTATCTCGGCATGGCCTACGCCATGGTGGCAATCGGCGTGATCGGCTTCGTCGTGTGGGCTCACCACATGTACACGGTCGGCATGTCGAGCGCGACGCAGGCGTACTTCGTCGCCGCCACGATGGTGATCGCGGTGCCGACCGGCGTGAAGATCTTCTCCTGGATCGCCACGATGTGGGGCGGCTCGATCGAGTTCAAGACGCCGATGCTGTGGGCGGTAGGCTTCATCTTCCTGTTCACCGTCGGCGGCGTCACCGGCGTCGTGCTGGCCAACGCCGGCGTCGACCGCGTGCTGCAGGACACCTACTACGTCGTCGCGCACTTCCACTACGTGCTGTCGCTCGGCGCCGTGTTCGGCATCTTCGCGGGCTGGTACTACTGGTTCCCGAAGATGTTCGGCTACATGTACTCCGAGACGATCGGCAAGCTGCACTTCTGGCTGACCTTCATCGGCGTCAACATGGTGTTCTTCCCGCAGCACTTCCTCGGTCTGTCGGGCATGCCGCGCCGCTACGTCGACTATCCGGATGCGTTCGCCGGCTGGAATCTGGTGTCCTCGATCGGCTCCTACATCTCCGGCTTCGCCGTGCTGGTCTTCCTGTACGGGATGGCGCTCGCCTTCATCCGCAAGGAAAAGGCCGCCGACAATCCGTGGGGTGCCGGCGCCACCACGCTGGAATGGACGCTGTCGTCGCCGCCGCCCTTCCATCAATTTGAAGTGCTGCCGCAGGTCCGGTAACGCTGCTAGAACTCCCATGCGCCGCCGCCGTGGCGGTGGCGCATGGCACGGAACTCGAGAGGAATTCGATTGTCGGTTCTCGACACCAATGATCTGTCGTTGGCGCCCCCGCGGATCTCCGAAGCGGGCGTTGCGGATTACATCGCGCTGCTCAAGCCGCGG
The DNA here is from genome assembly GCF_000333455.1 of Rhodopseudomonas sp. B29. Taxonomy (GTDB): domain Bacteria; phylum Pseudomonadota; class Alphaproteobacteria; order Rhizobiales; family Xanthobacteraceae; genus Rhodopseudomonas. The sequence continues at coordinate 3,265 of NZ_BADD01000402.1, read as the reverse complement.
GTGATGTCACTGGTCGTGTTCACCGCACTGGTCGGCATGCTGATGGCGCCGGGCAGTTTCCACCCGGTGCTGGCGATCACGTCGCTGATCTGCATCGCGGTCGGCGGCGGCGCGTCCGGCGCGCTGAACATGTGGTACGAGGACGACATCGACGCCAAGATGACGCGCACGGCCAACCGGCCGATCCCGCGCGGCCGCGTCACCCGGCCGGAGGCGCTGACCTTCGGCCTGACGCTGGCTTTCTTCTCGGTGGTGACGCTCGGCATCCTGGTCAACTGGATTGCCGCCGGACTCTTGGCCTTCACGATCTTCTTTTACGTCGTCATCTATACGATGTGGCTGAAGCGCTCGACGGCGCAGAACATCGTCATCGGCGGCGCCGCCGGCGCCCTGCCGCCGGTCGTGGCCTGGGCCTCGGTCACCGGCTCGCTGTCGGTCGAGCCGTTGCTGCTGTTCGCCATCATCTTCTTCTGGACGCCGCCGCACTTCTGGGCGCTGGCGCTGTTCCGCAACGACGATTACGCCCGCGCCGGCGTGCCGATGCTGCCGGTCGTCGCCGGCCCGGACAACACCCGCCTGCAGATCCTGCTCTACACCATCGTGCTGGTGGCGGTCGCCGCCGCGCCGTGGCCGCTGGGTTACTTCGATGCGATCTACGGCGTTGCGTCGCTGGCGCTGGGCGCATGGATGCTGGTGCTGGCGGTGCGTGTCTATCGCAATCGCACCGGCAGCGCGGCGCTGCGCGCCTCGCGCAACCTGTTCAAGTTCTCGATCCTGTATCTGTTCGCGCTGTTCGCGATCCTGCTCGTCGAGGTGGCCGTCGCGGCCGCCTGGCGCATGATCGCCTGAGGAGCGACGCGATGGAGCAGCCGCGCCGGCCCGGCATCGTCCTCACGGAAGCGCAGAAGAAGCGCCAGCGTGAGCGTTCGATCGCCATCGCGCTGGCGCTGTTCGTGCTGGTGGTGCTGTTTTTCGCGGTGACCATGGTCAAGGGTCCCGCGGTTCTCAACAGGCCGATGTGATGGACGAACAGCTGCACAACGACTCCGACCAGCCCCCCGCGCCGCGTCGCGCCAGGCTCGGCCGCGATACCTCGGTGGCGGCGATCTGCGGCTTCGTCGTCGCGCTGATGATCGGCGCGTCCTATGCGGCCGTGCCGTTCTACAACTGGTTCTGCCGCACCACCGGCTTCAACGGCACCACGCAAGTAGCCAAGGCGGCGCCGACGGGCGCGCCGTTGAGCCGCACCGTGACGGTCGGCTTCGACTCCAACGTCAATGGCCTGCCATGGAAGTTCGAGCCGGAGCAGCGCTCGATCGAAGTGCCGATCGGCAAGGTGATGACGATCTACTATCGCGTCACCAATTTGGCCAACCATCCGACCACCGGTCAGGCCGCCTACAACGTCACGCCGCTGACGGTCGGTGCCTACTTCACCAAGATCAACTGCTTCTGTTTCACCGAGCAGACCCTGGCAGCGGGCGAGACCCGCGACATGCCGGTGGTGTTCTACGTCGACCCGGCCTTCGCGGCCGACAGCGAGAACGACACGGTGAAGACGATCACGCTGTCTTACACCTACTATCCGGTTCGCGATCCGGCGCCGAAGCCGGTCGCTTCCGGGGATTCGGACAAGCGCAAGGGCAATCTCTAACGCGGCGTAAGCCGCGATCGAAAACGCCGGAGCGGCGCAAGCGCCCGGTATAGGAGCGGAGGGGAACATGGCGACCGCGCATACCAAGCAACACGACTACCATCTCGTCGATCCGAGCCCGTGGCCGTTCGTCGGTTCGTTCGCGGCCTTTGTCATGGCGGTCGGCGCGGTGTCCTGGATGCATCACATGTATCAGGGCGCTCCGATCGTGTTCGGAGTCGGCCTGATAGGCGTCCTCTACACCGCCGCGAGCTGGTGGGGCGACGTCATCAATGAGGCCGAACACAAGCACGATCACACCCGCGTGGTGCAGATCAGCCATCGCTACGGCATGATCCTGTTCATCGCCTCCGAGGTGATGTTCTTCGTCGCCTGGTTCTGGGCGTTCTTCAATTCGGCGCTGTTCCCGGCCGATCCGGTGCATGCCACCCGCGAAGCGCTGTTCGGCGGCGTCTGGCCGCCCAAGGGCATCGAGACCTTCGATCCCTGGCATCTGCCGCTGCTCAACACGCTGATCCTGCTCACCTCGGGCACCACGGTGACGTGGGCGCATCACGCGCTGCTCCACAACGACCGCAAGGGCCTGAAGTACGGCCTGATCCTGACCATTGCGCTCGGCGTCATCTTCAGCTGCGTCCAGGCCTACGAATACAGCCACGCCGAATTCTCGTTCGCCGGCAACGTCTACGGCGCCACCTTCTTCATGGCGACCGGCTTCCATGGCTTCCACGTCATGGTCGGGTCGATATTCCTCCTGGTCTGCCTGATCCGCGCCTACAAGGGCCACTTCACGCCGCAGCAGCACCTCGGCTTCGAGTTCGCCGCTTGGTACTGGCACTTCGTCGACGTGGTCTGGCTGTTCCTGTTCGTGTGCATTTACGTCTGGGGCAACGGTGCCTCGGCCATGGCACACGGCGGCCACTAGGGAACGCAAAGGTGATACAAAGGGGCGGCCGCAATGGCCGCCCTTTTTGCATTTGGGCGGTAGAGAAGTAACGCATGCCGAACTTCGCCATTGCGAGCGAAGCGAAGCAATCCAGGCGCAGTGCACGGAGCTGGCTTGCTTCGTCGCTTCGCTCCTCGCAATGACGGAGTAAGCGAATGACAGATCCGTCCCCCACCGTCCTGCAATCGGCCTTGCGCGGCATCGCGTGCCGCTGTCCGCGCTGCGGCAAGGGCAAGGTGTTCGGCGGCTTTCTGACGTTGCGGCCGAACTGCGAGGTCTGCGGGCTCGACTACGCTTTCATCGACGTCGGTGACGGCGCGGCGGTGTTCACGATCCTGATCGGCGGCGCCATCGTGGTGTGCGCGGCTCTCATCGTCGAGGTCAAATATCAGCCGCCATTCTGGGTGCATGCTGCGCTGTGGCTGCCGATGGTGCTGATCACCACGCTGCTGCCGCTGCGGTCGATCAAGGCGCTGTTGATCGCCCTGCAATTCCATCACAAGGCGCAGGAAGGCCGCCTGGTCGGCCGCGATTCGACATGACGACTTCGACGACCAGGCGCGCCGCCGCCGGAATGACGCTGATCGCGCTGCTGATGGTCGGCGTGCTCAGCGCGCTCGGCTGGTGGCAGCTGCAGCGCCCCACCGCCAAGCACGAGCTGATCG
>NZ_BADD01000403.1 GCF_000333455.1 Rhodopseudomonas sp. B29 | reverse complement strand
CAGCTCGAGTCGTGCGGGTCCTTGTCGCCGAGCGCGGCGGCGGCCGTCTTGGCGAGCCGCGCCGAGACGCCGATGCGTAGCGAGCCGGTGACCAGCTTCAGCAGCGCCCAGCGCCCGGTCTCGTCCAGCTCATCGAGCCAGCGTGCGAGCTGAGCCGGCAGCTCGGCCTTGCCGAGGCTGTGAAGGGTGGTGACGATCTCGGTCAGCGATGGCGGAGGGGGATTGTTGTGGCCGGCGCTTAGTTCTGAAGCGATATCGTCGCCACGCGCGGGACGTGCCCCCTCTCCCGCTTGCGGGAGAGGGTTGGGGTGAGGGCGCTCCAAGGATGGCGTCCCGTTGTGGACCCCCACCCCCGACCCCTCCCCGCAAGGGGGAGGGGAGGGAGCCGTGCCTGTGGCAAGGGAGTGGCGCACCGCTCGCGGTAGCGGCCACATCAGCGCGACCGTCTCCGACAGATCGCCGACATAGTCATAGGATAGGCCGAACAGCACCGGATCAGTCCGTTCGGCGATCAGCGCGCGAATGACTGCCGGCTTGGCGTGGCGGAACGACAGCGCGCCGGTCAGCGCCGCCAGCGCGTAGCCGCGATCGGGGTCTTCGACCTCGCGGAAGTAATTGGTGATCAGCCGCAGCTTGTTGTTGCGGCCGGGCTCGTAGGCGAGGCGGTCGAGCAGTTCGGCGAAGCGGTTCATGCCTCGGCGGCCTCGCTCTCGGCCGCCGGCATGCCGACGTCTTCGTCCTCGTCGCCGTAGCCCACCAGATCGAGCGGCCGCGCCGCGAGTCCCTTGCTCTGGCACCAATGCACCAGCGCGTCTTCCTGGCCGTGCGTGACCCAGACTTCACCCGCGCCGGTCGCCGCGATCGTCGCCGTTAGCCCGTCCCAGTCGGCGTGGTCGGAGATCACCAGCGGCAGCTCGACGCCGCGCTGGCGCGCGCGAGCGCGCACCCGCATCCAGCCCGAGGCGAACGCAGTGAGCGGATCGGGAAAACGCCGTGTCCACAGATCGGAGGTCGCCGACGGCGGCGCCAGCGTGATGGTGCCGGCGAGCTTGGCTTTCTTGACGCCTTTCACCGGGCGCAGCTCGCCGAGCGGCACGCCGCGGTCCCGATAGTAGTAGGTGATCTTGTCCATCGCGCCGTGCAGATAGATCGGGGCGTCGTAGCCGGACTCGCGGATCAGCGCGATCACCCGCTGCGCCTTGCCGAGCGAGTAGGCGCCGACCAGATGCGCGCGTTCGGGAAACAGCCTCAGCGAATCGAGCAGCTTGCCGACCTCGCCGGCGGCGTCGGGATGGCGGAACACCGGCAGGCCGAATGTCGCCTCGGTGATGAACACGTCGCAGGGCACGATCTCGAACGGCGTGCAGGTCGGGTCGGGCGCATCCTTGTAGTCGCCGGAGGCGACGATGCAGATGCCGCCGCAGCTCACCGCGACCTGGGCCGAGCCGAGCACGTGGCCGGCCGGATGAAACTTCACCCGGACCTTACCGAGCGTGATCTCTTCGCCGTAACGAATCGCCTGCGTCGATCCGGCGAAGTTGTCGCCGTAGCGCAGCCGCATCATGTCGAGGGTTTCCTGCGTCGCCAGCACGGCGCCGTGGCCCGGGCGGGCGTGGTCGGAATGGCCGTGCGTGATGACGGCGCGGTCAACCGGCTGCACCGGATCGATGTGAAAACCGCCGGGCTTGCAACACAGGCCGGACGCGGTCGGGATCAGGATGTCGTGCGGACGCATGTTGGTTATATAGGCCCCCTGTCATGCCAAACGAGTCGCCGCCCGTCCCGGTTCCGTCGATGCCGACGCGCCTGTTCCTCACCTCCGGAAACGTCCTCGCCGATCGGCGCTACGACTTCGCGCGCGATCTGTTGCTGCGCGGCGATTCGGCGGCTGCGGCCGAACTGCTGGAGCAGGCCGTCGAACTCGAGTCCGGCTTTGCTTCGGCGTGGTTCACGCTCGGCGAGATCCGCGAAGATCAGCTCGGCGACCGCGCCGGTGCTATCGCGGCCTATCAACATGCGCGCGCCGCCGATCCGCAGGATCGCCATGGCGCCCGCCTGCGGCTGAGCCGGCTCGGCGCTGCCGACCTCGATCCGATGAGTCCAGCCTATGTCGGAGCGCTGTTCGATCAATATGCCCCGCGCTTCGAGAAATCGCTGGTCGGAGACCTCGGCTATCGCGGTCCGGCGCTATTGCTCGAGGCCATCCAAGATGCCGCGCGCACACTCGGCCGGCCGGCGCGGTTCGCCCGTGCGCTCGATCTCGGCTGCGGCACCGGCCTCGCCGGCCGTGCCTTCGCGCCGATCGTGGACGAGATCATCGGCTTCGATCTGTCGGCGCAAATGATCGAACGCTGCCGCGCCACTCGCCTTTATACACGGCTCGTCGTTACCGATTTGGTTGCAGGCCTCGCGGGCGAGCCGCCAGCGAGCGCCAATCTGATCCTCGCCGCCGACGTCCTGGTCTACATGCGGGATGTCGGTCCAATGCTGCGCGAAGTAGCTCGCGTGCTAATGCCGGGCAGCCTGTTCGCCTTCACGGCTGAGACGCATGACGGCGACGGTGTGGTTCTGACGGAGGGGCTGCGCTTCGCGCAATCGGGGGCTTATCTGAAAGGCGAGATCGCTGACGTCGGGCTGTCCGTCGCGTTGCTCGACAACGCCTCAGCCCGCAACGAGCACGACCGGCCACTGCCCGGCCTCGTGGTCGTGGCCACCAAGTCTTGAGCGCCTACAAGTTCAACTCCTCTCCACGATCGCAGCGAGCTCCCTCTCCCGCTTGCGGGAGAGGGTTGGGGTGAGGGCGACACGAGTAGTGAGTCAGCGAATCGCGGAGAGGAGTGCCCTCACCCGTCCCGGCTCCGCTGCGCTACGCCGGACCGACCTCTCCCGCAGGCGGGAGAGGTTGCGCCGTGCTTGCTGCGCGGGCCATTCGAACATCGCTGGCAGAGCCTGAGCCCAATCGCCACAAACAAAAACCCCGGCCGTGAGGCCGGGGTTTCGTAGTCAGCAGCGCTGTAGATGCGCGAAGAATTTCGGCGATCAGTACTTTGCCACGACCGGCTGGTTGAAGTGATAGTTGATGCCGGTGCGCAGGATGTGCTCCGAGGTCCGCGTGGTGTTGACGCCGGTGCCGCCGGCGAACACGTCGGTCGAGCGGCCGAGGTCGACGTAGAGGTACTCGGTCTTCGACGTCCAGTTCGGGCCGAGCAGGCCGAGCAGCGTGAACGGGGTCTCGATGCCGCCGCCCGCGGTCCAGCCGCTGCGGTTGCGGGTGAAGGTGTCGTTGCTGGTCGGCGTCACGATGTTGGTCTTGACGCTGCCATAGGCGTAACCGGCAGTGCCGTAGAACAGCGTAGAGCCAAGACCGTAACCGACCCGGCCGCGCACCGTGCCGAACCACGGCATCTTCTCGTTGTAGCGAGCCTGCGTCAGCAGAACGGTGGTGTGGTCGTCCTTCAGGGTCGTGCCCTGGAAGTCGGCTTCGGCACCGATCACCCAGCTGCCGGCCTGGAAGTTGTAACCGATCTGGCCGCCGCCCAGCCAACCGTCAGGCGCCAGGTTGAAGGTGTCGGTGTTGGCACCCAGCGTCGCGGTGGTGCGCTTGCGCGCAGCGGACGAGCCGCCGAAGTTGCCGCCGAGATAGAGACCCGACCAGTTCGCCACCGGCGTCGCGACGTAATTCACGTTCGGGCCGCCGAAGCGATAGTTCAGGCCGGCGCGGAAGATGTTTTCGCGGGTCTCGGTGCGCAGCGACTGCGCGCCGAACGTGTCGGTGCGGTTGCCGAGATCGAGATACAGATACTCGATCTTGCCGGTCCAGTTGCCCCACAGCGCGGCTTCGACGCCGGAGCCGATGGTCCAGCCCGACTGGGTGCGGCTGAAGTTGAACGGCACCAGGCCGGTTTCGGTGACTGTGGTCTTGACGTTGCCGGCAGCGAAACCGCCGGTGAAGTAGCTGACCACCGGGCCGCGCACCACGCCGATGCGGCCGCGCACGGTGCTGAACCAGTCGAGCTTCTGCGAGTAGCCGACCGGGCCGGTGAGGCTGTTCAGCCGGGTGCGGTCGTCGCTCATGCCGCTGCCCTGGATGTCGGCTTCGACGCCGAGCAGCAACGGACCGAGGATCGAGTTGGTCTGCCAGTTGTAGCCGATCTGGCCGCCACCGATGGCGCCCGAGGGTTCCAGATAGGTGCTGTTGGCGGTGCCGCCCGCCGGATAGGAGTGATTCGCCAGGGTGCGACCGAGGCCGACGCCGACGTTCGCGCCGATGTAAAAGCCCGTCCAATCATAGATCGCCGCCACCGGCGCCTTGAGATAGGGAGCCTTGACGGCGAGGTCGGCAGCCTGGGCGCTGAAGCCGAAAATGCTGAGCGCGGAGCCGAGCAAAGCCGCTCGGGCGATCGATCTTGTCATGGATAAGCACCTTGCAAATTGAAACTCGATCTTACCTGCCCAGGTGAATCCGGTCTGTACCCGGTGCGCCACACTGAGCAATATTCGGCAACCAATCGTGCCGAGAATCCTATGATTGCCAGAGCCTTAACGGGCCTGGCGGGAACCCGCGCAAGCCGCTGCGGCGACCGGTCGCTGGCAAAATCGTCCGGATAGTCCGGAGAGCGGCAAATCCGCCACTGATTCGCTCGGGACCAGCTTGCGAAGCACCGTCGGTTTCAACAGGATGTCCCGAAGCCGACGGCTAACACGCCGCGGCGAACAAAAAGCCGGGGGCGCCAGCCAAACCGGCCTTTCAGGGAGGATACCCATGATGAATTCGCGCAACCAGTTTGCGTTTTCGGCCGCTATGGCCGGCGTGCTGCTGTCGGCCGCGGTCGCCGTTGCGGCGGACAAGAAATACGATCCGGGCGCCAGCGACACCGAGATCAAGATCGGCCAGACCGTGCCGCATTCCGGCCCAGGCTCTCTCTATGGCGTGCTCGGCCGCGTCGGCGAAGCCTATTTCCAGCAGCTCAACGAGAAGGGCGGCATCAACGGTCGCAAGGTCAAGTTCATCACCCTCGACGACGCCTACAGCGCCCCCAAGGCGGTCGAGGCGACGCGGCGGCTGGTCGAGCAGGACGAGGTGCTGGCGCTGTACGGCTCGCTCGGCACCGCGCCGCAGACCGCCGTGCACAAATACCTGAACTCCAAGCAGGTGCCGCAGCTGCTGCTCAACACCGGCGCCTCGAAGTGGAACAACCCCAAAGAATACAAATACACGATGGCCGGCCTGCCGCTGTATCCGACCGAAGCGCGGATCCTCGCCAAATACGTGCTCAGCGTGAAGCCCGACGCCAAAATCGCCATCCTGTACCAGAACGACGATTTCGGCCGCGACTTCCTGGGGCCGTTCAAGAAGGTGCTGGAAGATGCCGGCGGCAAAGCCAAGGTGGTGGCCGAGGCCAGCTATGATCTGACCGAGCCGACCATCGACTCGCAGCTGATCAATCTGTCGAAGTCCGGCGCCGATGTGTTCTATAACATCACCACCGGCAAGGCGACGTCGCAGTCGATCCGCAAGGTCGTCGAACTCGGCTGGAAGCCGCTGCAGCTGTTGTCCGCCGGCTCGACCGGGCGTTCGATTCTCGAAGCCGCCGGCCTCGACAATGCCAAGGGCATCGTGGCGATCTCCTACGCCAAGGACATCGGCTCGGCCAAATACGCCGACGATCCCGACGTCAAAGCCTTCGACGAGCTGCGCAAGAAGTATCTGCCGAACGTCGCGGCCGACAACTCCATCGCCTTCGCCGGCTATGGCCAGGCCGCCGCGATGGCCGAAATCCTGCGCCGCTGCGGCGACGACCTGACCCACGCCAACGTCATCAAGCAGGCCTCGATGCTGGGCGGCTTCCATGCCCCGCACATGCTCAACGGCGTCAGCTACTCCTACACGCCCACCGACTACACCTCGATCAAGACGCTCTACACGATGCAGTTCAACGGCAAGGATTGGGACATCTCGGACAAGCCGGTGACGGAGTGATCGGCCATTAGTATCAACACCGCGGCGGCCACCGCCGCGGTGTTGATGATCATCCGACGTCTTCTCTCCGTCATTGCGAGCCGAAGGCGAAGCAATCCAGCTCTCTGTATTGAGCTGGATTGCTTCGTCGCTTCGCTCCTCGCAATGACGGGGAGGGGGATCTCGGCTCAAAAACGCCTCAGCGCTCGGCAAGACGTTGCGGCGACCTCGACCTCCGCCGTCCCAATGCCTACCTTGCCGGCGTGAGCATCGCCGAGCCTGAGCTTTCCCTCGATCTTCTGCCTGAACGGTTCCAGCGCTGGTTCGCCGCGCGCGGATGGGCGCCGCGTGATCATCAGCTCGCGCTGTTGGACAAGGCCCGTGCGAACCGCTCGGCGCTGCTGATCGCCCCGACCGGCGCCGGCAAGACGCTGGCGGGCTTTTTGCCGTCGTTGGTGGAGCTGTCTTCCAACCTCTCCCCGCCTGCGGGGAGAGGTCGACTTGTCGGCGCAGCCGGCAAGTCGGGTGAGGGGGCTGATGAGTCTCTGCTCGAACAAGCGGCGCGATCTGCCGAGGCGCCCCCTCATCCGGCGCTGCAAGCTGCGCTTGCCGCGCCACCTTCTCCCCGCGCGCGGGGAGAAGGACGGGGGCCGCCGAGCCGCGGTCTGCACACCCTCTACATCTCGCCGCTGAAAGCACTCGCCGTCGATATCGCCCGCAATCTCGAAGCGCCGATCGCGCAGATGAAGCTGCCGATCCGGGTCGAGACCCGCACCGGCGACACGCCGGTGTCGCGCCGCGCCCGGCAGCGCAAATATCCGCCCGACATTCTGCTGACGACGCCCGAACAGCTCGCGCTGCTGCTCGCCTCGGACGACGGCCCGTATCTGTTCGGCTCGCTGAAGCGCATCGTGCTCGACGAGCTGCACGCGCTGGTCACCTCCAAGCGCGGCGATCTGTTGTCGCTCGATCTGGCGCGGCTGTGGCGGCTCGCGCCGCAGGTGCGCGCGATCGGCCTGTCGGCGACGGTGGCCGATCCGGACGAACTCGCGCGGTTCCTGGTGCCGCAGCCCGATGGCCACGCCCTCTCAGCCGACATCGTCATCGCCGGCGGCGCCGCGCCGCCGATCGTCGAGATGCTGGATACCAAAGAGCGGCTGCCCTGGGCTGGCCACTCCGCGCGCCACGCGCTGGCCGAGATCTACGATCTCATCAAGGCCAACAAGACCACGCTGGTTTTCGTCAACACCCGCAGCCAGGCCGAGATGCTGTTCCAGGAGCTGTGGCGGATGAACGACGACAATCTCGCCATCGCGCTGCATCACGGCTCGCTCGATGTCGGCCAGCGCCGCAAGGTCGAGGATGCGATGGCGGCGGGCCGGCTGCGCGCCGTGGTGTGTACCTCGTCGCTCGATCTCGGCGTCGACTGGGGCGACGTCAATCTCGTCGTCAATGTCGGCGCGCCGAAAGGCTCGTCGCGGCTGATGCAACGCATCGGCCGCGCCAATCACCGCATCGACGAGGCCTCGCGCGCCGTGCTGGTGCCGTCCAACCGCTTCGAAGTGCTCGAATGCGTCGCCGCGATCGATGCGGTGGCGGAGAATGCGCAGGACACGCCGCCGCAGCGCAAGGGCGCGCTCGACGTGCTGGCGCAGCACATCCTCGGCCGCGCCTGCGGCGAGCCGTTCTTTGCCGACGATCTCTATGCGGAAGTCCGCAGCGCCGCGCCTTACGCCGATCTCAGCCGTGCCGATTTCGACGACACGCTGGATTTCGTCGCCACCGGCGGCTACGCGCTGAAGAGCTACGAGCGCTTCGCCCGCATCAAGCAGGACAAGCAGGGCAAATGGCGCGTCGCCAATCCGCGCGTGCGGCAGAGCTACCGGCTCAATGTCGGCACCATCGTCGAAGAGGCGATGCTGAAGGTCAAACTGGTGCGGGCCTCGCGCGGCGCCAAGTCGGGCTCGACCGGCGCCATCGCGCGCGGCGGCAAGATGCTGGGCCAGATCGAGGAAGGCTTCATCGAGGGCCTGACGCTCGGCGACACCTTCGTGTTCGGCGGCGAGGTGGTGCGCTACGAGGCGCTGGTCGAGGATCAGGTGTATGTGTCGCGCGCGCACGACAAGGACGCGCGGGTGCCGTCATATCTCGGCGGCAAGTTCCCGTTGTCGACTTATCTGGCGGAGCGCGTCCGCGGTCTGTTAGCCGAGCCGAAAAGCTGGAGGGCGCTGCCCGATCAGGTACGTGAGTGGCTGTCGTTGCAGAGCCACGCCTCGAGGGTTCCGGCCAAGCGCGAACTGGTGGTCGAGACGTTTCCGCGCGCCAATAAATACTATCTTGTTTGCTACCCTTTCGAGGGCCGGCTGGCGCATCAGACGCTCGGCATGCTGCTGACGCGGCGGCTGGAGCGTGCCCGCGCGCGGCCGCTCGGCTTCGTCGCCAACGAATACGCCCTGGCGGTGTGGGGGCTGGGCGACCTGTCGCATATGATCCGCCACGGCCGGCTCGATCTCGACGCGCTGTTCGATCCCGACATGCTCGGCGACGATCTCGAAGCCTGGCTCGCCGAATCCGCGCTGATGAAGCGCACGTTCCGTTACTGCGCCATCATCTCCGGCCTGATCGCGCGTCGCTTCGCCGGCGAAGAGAAGACCAAACGCCAGGTGCTGTTCTCGACCGATCTGGTTTACGACGTGCTCAACAAGCATCAGCCCGACCACGTGCTGCTGCGCGCCGCCCGCGCCGACGCCGCCACTGGCCTGCTCGATCTGCGTCGGGTTGGTGATATGCTGGCGCGAATCAGAGGCCGAATCGTCCACAAGGAACTCGACCGGGTTTCGCCGCTCGCCGTGCCGGTGATGCTGGAAATCGGCCGCGAACCCGTGTACGGCGAGGCCTCCGACGAACTGCTCGCCGAGGCCGCCGACGAACTGGTGCGCGAGGCGATGGAAGGTCGGGATTCGTAGGATGGGTTGAGCGTCAGCGAAACCCATCACTCCGCGCACAGAACTATCCGTCATGCCCGGGCTCGTCCCGGGCATCCACGAATACAGCATTCCCCCGAGCTCATCGTGGATGGCCGGGACAAGCCCGGCCATGACGACAATGTTTGCCGATCCACTCCCGATCAACGACTGCATCGTCACCATCGCCGGTGCGACGTTCGTCGCCGATCTGGCGGGCGCGCTGTATTGGGAAGACGAGCGCCTGCTGGTCGTGTCCGATCTGCATCTCGAAAAAGGCTCGAGCTTCGCGATGCGCGGCGTGCTGCTGCCGCCTTACGACACGGTGGCGACGCTGGGACGGCTCGGGGCAGTGATCACCCGGTTCGATCCGAAGACGGTGATCGCGCTCGGCGACAGTTTCCACGATCGCGACGCGCATGATCGCCTGTCGGAGACCAATCGCGACATCCTCGTCGCCTTGCAGACGCGGCGCGACTGGATCTGGATTGCCGGCAATCACGATCCGGCGCTGCCGTCCAATCTCGGCGGCAGCGTTGCCGACGAAGTCGCGATCGGGCCGATCACCTTCCGTCACGAGCCGACCGGTGCGCGTGGCGAGATCGCCGGGCACCTGCACCCGAAGGCGCGCGTCAGCCGCCGCGGCCGCGGCGTCGAACGCCGCTGTTTCGCCGGCGACGGGATGCGCGTGGTGATGCCGGCGTTCGGCTCCTACGCCGGCGGGCTCAACATCCGCGACGCGGCTTTCGCCCGGTTGTTCCGCCTCGACGCTCTGATCGCCCACGTCCTCGGCGATCACCGTCTGCATGCCATCGCTGCGTCGCGGTGCTGCTGAGCGCCTGACTGGCGCCGCACTCACCTCTCCACGAGTCATTCCGGGGCGCTCACGAAGTGAGCGAACCCGGAATCTCTGCGTGCGCTACAACTTCGGGATTCCGGGTTCGCCGCCGCGCGGCGCCCCGGAATGACGGGGCTTGAACTACGCCGCTTTGGCCTGCACCTCGTCGCAGAATTCGGCGAGCTTGTCGGCGAGGCGCAGCGTGGCCGGGCTGGCGTCGGGGCTGGCGACCAGCGCGAGCTCCGTGCGGTCGATTGGTGGAAAGCCGTCGCGCGCGGTCAGCTTGCGATGATCGGATTGGATCGACATTTCCGATAGCAGCGACAGGCCCAGCCCGGCGGCGACCGCGGCCTGAATGCCGGCGAGGCTCGAACTCGTATAAGACATGTGCCAGCGCCGTCCGGCGGCTTCGATCGCGTGGATCGCGCGGGTGCGATACAGGCAGCCGCCGGGGAAGAAGATCAGCGGCACGCTGTCGGCCCTGGCGTTGCAGGGATGGTTCTTGCTGTTGACCCAGTACACCCGCTCCGGCCACACCGCGATCGCATTCTTGCCGCCGGCATCGCGTTTGAGCAGCGCGAGGTCGAGATCGCCGCGTTCGAGATCGCGCTTGAGGTTGAGGCTCTGATCGGCACGGACGTCGAGCCGCAGGCCCGGCCGCGCACGCGAGAAACTGCCGAGCAGCCGCGGCAGCCGATAGGCGGCGAAATCTTCCGGAATACCGAGCCGGATAGCGCCGTCCTGGCTCGGTCGCGCCACCACGTCGCGCGCCTCTTCGGCCAGCGCCAGCAGCCGCCGTGCGTAGGACAGCAGCCGCTCGCCGGCTTCAGTCGGTGCGACCTCCTTGCCGTTGCGGTTGAGGAGTTGCTGGCCGAGATCGTCTTCCAGCCGCTTGATCTGCTGGCTGACCGTCGATTGCGTCCGGTGCACCCGCTCGCCGGCGCGAGTGAAGCCGCCGGCGTCCACCACCGAAACGAAGCTGCGCAACAATTCGAGATCGAGCATCGCCGGCGCCTCTGGCATTTGAAAATCCACTGACGAGGATCGTATCATTTAATTTTCAAATGACAATCTGGCGGCCTACATCTGGGACCCGACAGGAGCCACCCCCGATGTCCCTCGTTCAGCCGATCGCCGCACCACATCCCCGCTTCAACTGGTTGCCGATCCAGATCGCCGTGTTCTGCGTGCTGTGGAGCTTCGCCTTCATCGCCGGCAAGATCGCCGTCACCGATTGTCCGCCGCTGATCCTGCTGGCGGCGCGGTTCTTGCTGGCCGGCGTTTTGATCTTCGGCATCGTGGCGCTGCGCCGCGAGCGCTGGGCGCTGAGCTGGCGTGACCTCGCGTCGTTCGCGCTGATCGGCGTCGCTAACAACGCGCTGTATCTCGGCCTCGGCTATACGGGGCTACAGACGGTGTCGGCCGGCCTCGGCACGCTGATCGTCAGCGCCAATCCGGTGTTCACCGCGGTGCTGTCGGCGCTATGGCTGGGCGAAGCGCTGAGCTGGCGCAAGGTCGCAGGCCTGATTCTCGGGGTCGGCGGCGTCGCTTTCATCGTCTGGTACCGGATTTCGATCGGCAGCGACGCCGTGCACGGCATCCTGTTCACGCTCGCTTCGCTAGCCTCGATCGTCGGCGGCACCGTGCTGTTCAAGCTGCTGAAGCCGAAGGGCAGTCTTTTGGTCGGCAACGGCATCCAGAACCTCGCTGCCGGCATCGTGCTGATCCCGTTCGCGCTGCTGCTGGCCAATCCCGCCGACATCGTGGCGAACCCGCGGCTGATCGCGTCGTTCGCCTATCTCGTGCTCGGCGGTTCGATCCTGGCTTATCTCTTGTGGTTTCAGATCCTCAGCAGCTCCGGCGCGACTGCGGCCAGCGCCTGGCATTTCGTGATGCCGCCGCTCGGCATGCTGTTCGCGTGGCTGGTGCTCGGCGAGCATCTCGCGCCGCGCGACCTGATCGGCATCGTCCCGGTCGCTCTCGGCATCTATCTGGTCACGCGCCCTGCGGCGCCAAGGAGGACACCATGAATCCGCGCATCGCCCTGATCGGCGGCCCGACGGCGCTGATCGAAATCGACGGCTTCCGGCTGCTCACCGATCCGACCTTCGACCCGCCGGGCGATTATCAGCTACCCCACGTCACGCTGCAGAAGCTGGTCAGCCCGGCGCTCGGTGCCGATGCAATCGGGGCGGTCGACGCCGTGCTGCTCAGCCACGATCAGCACGCCGACAATCTCGACCACGCCGGCCGCGCGTTTCTGCCCCGTGCAGCGCGGGTGCTGACGACGGTCGTCGGGGCGGCGCGGATCGGTGGTCACGCCGAAGGCCTGGCGCCTTGGCAGACAATAGATCTCACCAACTCCGCTGGCCGTGTCCTGCGCGTCACCGCGACGCCGGCGCGGCACGGGCCGGCCGGCATCGAGCCGTTGTCCGGCGACGTCATCGGCTTCGTGCTCAGCTCGCCCTCGGATGCCTTTCGGCCGATCTACGTCACCGGTGACACGGTTTGGTACGACGGCGTCGCCGAGGTGGCGCGGCGGTTCGATGTCGGCGTGGTGCTGCCGTTTGCGGGCGCCGCGCAGACGCGAGGACCGTTTCATCTCACCATGGACGTCAACGACGTGATCGAGACCGCGCGCGCTTTCGCCAGTGCGGCCATCGTGCCGCTGCATGCCGAGGGTTGGGCTCATTTCAGCCAGAACCAGGAGGATCTGCGCGGCAGCTTCGACACGCTCGGCATCGGTTCGCGCCTGACAATGCTCGCGCCCGGCGTCGCCACTGAGATCGCAAGCAACACTTGATCCAAGCCGCGGCGGCGATTAGTCCTGCATGGCCGTTCGGGGCCGGGAACAAGCCGAGTCATTGACGGTTACTTATTGTCCGGCAATGAGCCAGCGGAGTCGCGACCGATCGTGAGCCCCCATCTCGAGCGCGATACACAAGCTCCGCATTCGCCGCTCGCGGCGCCCGAAGACACGGTCGGGACCATGCAGCGTCTCGAAACCTTCCGAATCGGCGGTTTCCTCAAGACCCTCGGTCCCGGCCTGATCACCGGGGCCTCCGACGATGATCCGTCCGGCATCGGGACCTACAGCCAGGCCGGGGCGCAGCTCGGTTACGGCATCGGCTGGACCATGCTGCTGACCTTTCCGCTGATGGCGGCGATCCAGGAAATCTCCGGGCGTGTCGGTCGCGTCACCGGCCACGGCATCGCCGGCAATGTCTGTCGCCATTACTCCGGCCGGCTGCTCAATGTGATCGTGGCGATGCTGTTCATCGCCAACACGATCAACATCGCCGCCGACCTCGCCGCGATGGGCGACGCCACCAAGCTGCTGATCGGCGGCCACGCACTGCTTTACGTGGTCGGCTTCGGTGTGATCTCGGTGGTGGCGCAGATCTTCTTCGACTACAAGCGCTACGTCTCGGTGCTGAAATGGCTGACGCTGTGCCTGTTCGCCTATGTGGGCGCGCTGGCGGTCGCCAAGGTGAACTGGGGCGCGGCACTCAGCGGCGTGTTCATCCCGCATCTCACCTTCAGCAGCGACTACATCACCACCATCGTGGCGATCCTCGGGACTACGATCTCGCCCTATCTGTTCTTCTGGCAGGCCTCGCAGGAGGCCGAGGAAGAGCGCATCGATCCCGACAAGAAGCCGCTGATCCGCTCGCCGCGCGATGCCCCGCTGGAATTCCAGCGCATCCGCGCCGACACGATCATCGGCATGGCCTTCTCCAATCTGATTGCGCTGGCGATCATGACGACCGCTGCTGCAACTCTGCACGCCGTCGGCAAGACCGATCTCAACACCTCGGCCGAAGCCGCCGCGGCGCTGGAGCCGATCGCCGGCCGCTTCGCCGAAGCGATCTTCGCGCTGGGCATCGTCGGCACCGGGCTTCTCGCAATCCCGGTGCTGGCCGGCTCGACGGCCTATGCGGTCGGCGAAGGCCGGCGCTGGCCGGTGGGTCTGGCGCGCAAGCCGAAGGAAGCGGCGGCGTTCTATGGCGTGCTGGCGCTCGCCGGGGCGCTCGGCGTTGCGTTGAACTTCGCCCCGATCGATCCGATCTCGGCCCTGTATTGGAGCGCGGTCATCAACGGCGTCCTGGCGGTGCCGGTGATGGTGCTGCTGATGCTGATGGCGCGGAGCAAGCATGTCATGAAACGCTTCGTCGTCCGCGGCCCGCTGCATTGGCTCGGCTGGCTGTCGACCGCCGCGATGGCGATCAGCGTCGTGGCAATGGGCGTCGGGTATCTATTTTAGCAGTTCTCAGGACGGGCCATTCCGGGACGCGCTGTCGGTCGACCACAAGCAGGTCATTCCGGGGCGCGCCGCAGGCGCGAACCCGGAATCTCGAAGTTATTGCGCGAGGACGCGTCGCGGGTGCCCGCCACATCGGGATTCCGGGTTCGCGCGCTCTGCGCGCGCCCCGGAATGACGGGGCAGGGAGAGGTTCTCAATCCCGCCTGAACACGATCGACGCCATCCAGCCCGACATCAGCGCCATCAGGGCGGTGAGGACGCCGTAAATCAGCCCGTGCTGCCGAGCCGCATCGGCGACGAATTGTTCGAAGCCGATCTTGGCGATTTCGAACGAGGTCTCGGTCTCGGTGAGGAGTTCGCCGCCCGAGAACAGCTTGATCTGCACATCGTAGCTGCCGATCGGCACCTGCGCCGGCAGGGGAATGCCGGTGCGGAACAGCGTCGGCGTCAGGAATTTCACCGCCGCGGCGTCCTCGTGATACAGGCCGCGCTCGGTGCGCAGTCGGACGAAGGCGCTGCGAAACTGATCGTCGGAAACGACATCCGCGTAGTCGGTGCCGATGCGCTGGGTCAGCAGCACGTGTGAGATGCCGAGCTGCTGGCGGCGCCGCACGTCGATCGGCGCGATGCTGTCGATCGGCCGGTTCGAAAACACCGCCAGATAGATCGGCACCATCAGGAATTCGCGCGAGTCGGCGTTGATCCAGATGCCGAAGCGACGTTCCTTGCGACGCGTCACCATGTCGGCGCGTGGGCCGGTCACGGTCACCACCAGATCGTAGCGGGCGGCGTCGGTCGGCGCCGGGTTGTCGCGCTCGATCGAGCCGAACAACACCAGCTCGCCGCCCGCATAGTTCGGCGTCACGGTGATGCGAGCGTTGGACACCGAGACGATCAGCTTTTCCGCCCGCGCGCCGCCGAGCGGCAGCGCCAGCACGAACAGCAGCGCCGTCAATAGAAGCCGTGGCGCTGCGCCGCTCATGTCGACGGCCCGACTTCGCGGATGGTGAACAATTCCGCCGGGCGAATGCCGAGCTCGATGGCGAAGCGGATTCCGACTGCCAGCACCAACAGGCCGAGCAGCAGCCGCAATTGCTCGCCGGCGATGCGTTGGCCGGCGCGGGCGCCGAACTGCGCGCCGGTGACGCCGCCGATCATCAACAGCAGCGCCAGCACAGCGTCGACCAGATGGCTGGTGGCGGCGTGCAGCACGGTGGCGACCAGCATCGTCACCAGCGTCAGAACAGCGGAGGTTCCGACCACGGTCGCGGTCGGCACCCGCAGCAGATAAATCAGCATCGGCACCAGGATGAAGCCGCCGCCGACGCCCATCACCGAACCGATGAAGCCGATCAGGACGCCGATCGCCACCACCGGGATCACCGACAGATAGATCTTGGAGCGTTTGAAGCGGATCTTCAGCGGCAGCGCGTACAGCCAGTTGCGGTTGCCGGAGCGCCGCGCCATCGCCACCTGGCCGCGGCGGGTGCGCAGAATGGCGCGAAAACCCTCGTACACCATCAGTCCGCCGACGGCGGTCAGCAGCACTACGTAGGAGATGGCGATCACGAGATCGAGCTGACCGACCGAGCGCATCAGCACGAAAAACCAGACGCCGAGTCCGGTGCCGGCGATGCCGCCGCATAGCAGCACGAAGGCGAGCATCGGATCGATCGCGCGGCGCCGCCAATAGGATAGCGCGCCGGTGAAGGACGAGGCCGCCATGTGGCTGGTGACGGAGGCGACTGCGACAGCGGGCGAGATGCCGACGAAGATCAAGAGCGGCGTCATCAGGAAGCCGCCGCCGATGCCGAACATTCCCGACACGAACCCGACCGCGGCGCCCATCGCCAGGATCAGCAGAACATTGACCGGGATGTCGGCGATCGGAAGATAGAGCTGCACGCGCGGTCCGCTTCGGGGTTCTTTCGCCGCCGAGGGCGGCATTGTCCGCCGACCTGCATAGCCGAAATCAGTCCGCGCCGGGATGAAATAATCCTCCGCACCGAGCGTTGATGGCCCGATACGGCGGGTTTTCGTCCACTTAGTGAACGGACGTGCTTAGCGCGCGGCGCGTTTGGTCGCAGCCTGCTTGGCGGGTGCGGCGGCGTCCCATCCGCCGGCGGGCGCCGCCACCTGCGTGGCTTCTTCCGGCTGCGGCTCGACCGTGAAGGTCTGCACCGCCAGCTTGGCGGCGGCGAGCGATTGCGGATCGAGGCGCTTGGCGAGGTCGTCGCGCTTGCGGCCGGCGTCGGCGTCGCCCTGGGCGGCGGCCAGAGAGAACCACTTGTACGACTCGGCGAGGTTTTGTTCGACGCCGATGCCGCGGGCATAGAGGATGCCGAGGTTGAACTGGCTGTCGGCGACGCCGCGTTCGGCAGCCTTACGGAACCAGTCGGCAGCTGCCTTGTAGTTCGCGCCGCGCGAACCGCCGTCGGCTTCCAGCACCGCGAGGTTGTGCATCGCCTTGGCGCTGCCGCGGTCGGCCGCCTGCGTGTAGTAGCGTCGCGCCGCGTCGGTATCGCGCTTCATGCCGAGACCCTTCTCGTTCAGGGTCCCGAGCCGGAAGATCGCCGGGATCACGCCGGCCTGCGCTGCACGCGTGTACCACTTGGCGGCTTCCTCGAAATTCACCGGCACGTTGCGGCCTTCGCCGAAGCGCATCGCGACCTCGTAGGCCGCGGTGGCGTCGCCCTTGAGCGCGGCCTGGCGCAGCGCCGCACCGCCGATGGCCTCGGGCAGCTTTTCGTCGGCGGGGACCGCGATGGTCGCATATTTCACAGGAGCCGCAGGCGGAACCATGCGCGGTGCCGACAGCGCGCCGGTCACGTCGTCACCAGCGCTGGCGATGGTCGTGTTGGCCGGCGGCGCCGCGGCGGCGATCGGAGACACCGGAGCCGGCGCGGCGAGCGACTGCCGCTCGACCGGCGTCGGCGACATCATCGACGGCGCCACCGATTTGGTGGGCGCTGGCGCCGGAGTGGCTGCCGGCGGTGGCGCGTCGTCGTCTTCATCGTCGGCGGAAGGCGAGGCTTGCGGTGCCGGCGTGCTGACATGAGCAGGCGTCGAGCTGCCGCCGTCGAGCAGATCCATCGTCATCTTGAAGGTGCCGAGCACGATCACCACGACACTGGCGCCGACCAGCAACGAGCGGATCTTGGAGCTGAAGCCGGAGCCGGGCTTGCCGTCGCCGCCGGTCGGCTTGGTCGCATCCGGCTTTGACTTGTCGGCTTTGACCTTCTCGCCCTTGGGCTTGTCGCCCGATGTCGTGGCTGCGGCGGCGGCCTGCGCTGCGCGGCGTGCGGCGGCGATGAAGTTGGTGGCGCTGGCCGGTTCGGGCCTGGGCGCGCCGAGTTCGCTGATCGCGTTCTCCGAGGCGGCGATCCGCTCCGACGGCGTTGCGGCCCGCCCGAGCGGACGCGTACCCGGCTCCAGCGGATGATCGGGCGGCAGATCGGCCTTGATGGCCGGCCGGGCCGGCACGATCTGCGGCTCGTTCGAAGCCGGCGCCAGAATGTCGTGGATCGCCTTCGGCGTCGCCACCGTCGGGGCGAAGTCGCGCGGCGCAGCCTCGAACGTGGGCGCGGCGGGATTGGGCATTTCGGGGCGCGGCGGCAGCGGAGCCGGACGTGGCTCCGGCGCTGCGGCGACAGGCTGCGACCGCATAGGCTCGGGCGCCGGCGCCATCACGGGCGCGGGGGGCGGTGCAGTCCGAGCGGAGCGCAGATCTCCCTCGATCATCGCCAGCCGATCGACGACGTGGCCGAGCGTGTTGTGCACGGCCTCGAGCGAGTCCTGGGTGTGGCGATCGGTCTCCGACTGGCTGAAGCGCATGTCGGAGAGTTCGCGCTTGATGGTGTCCACGAACGCCGGATCGAGGCCGCCCGCCGGCTGCGGGCGGTCGAACCGGTTGAAGCTTTCCTGCTGCCGCTCCAGCATGCGCAGGATGTCGTGCAAGCCTTCTTCGATGCGGTCGAAATTGCCGGCGCCGCGCTGGCTGGCGGCGGCTTCCATGCGCTCGAGCAGATAGCCGACGCGCTGCTCGAGATGCGCGAAAGCCGACTCGCTGTCGTTGCCGACCGGCATCTTGTCGAGCCGTTCCGACAGCGCGCGGACTGCGCCTTCGAGATGTTCGGACGGCGCGGGGGCCGGATGACGTTCGCGAGATTCCAAGGCAGCTGTCAGCGCCGAGATGCGATCTTCGAGCGCCGCGAAAGACAGGCTGTGGTCCTCGCTGCGCGACAGCTGATCGATCTTGCCGGCGAGCGCGCGGACGTTGTCGCTGAGTTGCGCCAGCGTTTCGTTGGAGGCGACGTTGGAGACGATGGCGCGCAGCGCCGTGATGGCGTTTTCGAGCTGCTGCACGGTCGAGGGATCGTCGCTGTTGCGCACGATCATGTCGATCTTACCGCCGAGATTGCGGATCGCGTCGTCGAAGCCGGCCAACTGTTCGGCCGGTGTCAGCGACCGCAGCGCATCGTGAATTTCGCCGAGCGCGCGTTCGATATTGCCGATCAGCTGATCGTCGCTGCCGCTGCTGCGAGTCTGGTCGAGCCGCTGCGCGAGGGACTTGATCTCGCCTTCCAGCGACTCGATCGCCTTGCGCGGCAGCGCGTCGGTGATGGTCTGGCGGATCTCGGCGAGGTCGGAACGGAACGCGGCGATCGATTGCTCGACCGACTCTTGCCGCTGCATCGCGTCGATCTGGGTGGTGATCTTGAGCAGCTGCTGTTCGAGGGTGGAGAAGTTCGGCCCGGACGGCGGCGCCCTCGGGGGGGACATCGCAGGCGACATGGCGGGCGCGATCGGCGGAGCGAACTCCGGCGGCTGCCGCGGCGGCATGCGGTCGCGCGGGGAGTCGAGTTCGCTCTGCCGCGCCGAAATCTCCGCGATGGCGCGGTCGAGCGCGCTCGGGTCGAGCGGCGGCGAGGTGTGATAGACCTGAGCGGCGGCGCGCTCGACCCGTTCGGTCGAGGCCGGGGGCGGCTCGGGCGTCTGCATGAACATTGGGGCGGCCGGCTTCGGCTCGCTGATCCGCGCCAGTCGCGCATCGAGCCGCGAGATCGCGTCGTTGAGCTGCCGCGCCACGACCGGTTCGCCAGCCTTGGCGGCCGGTCGGGACAATTGCTCGATCTGGCGGGCAATGGAGTCGAGCCGCTGGTGAATCTCGGCGACTTCGTGCGCGTCGCGATCGGCCATTGCGGCGCGGCTGCTGGGGGCCTCGCCCTGCTGGCTGCGCAGCCAATCGGCAAGCGACAGGCCGGCGCGCCTGGCGGCGGCCTCGGCTCGTTCGCGTGCTGCCGGTTCTAATCCGTCGACGCTCCACGATACGCGATTCATGCTGTTGTCCGCTCGAACTCGGCGCTCGACTACGCCTTTGCAAACCTCCCCTCGTGTCCCGTCGTACAGACAAGCGCAGCCGAAGCCGGAGGTGTGCCCCTGGCGCCGATTTTTTCGTGTTAGGTAAATACCGAGTTAAGGAACTGTTAAGCGGCTCGTTAAAGTTGTTTCTGGCGTGTCCCGCCCTGCCGCGTGTCGCCCGTGCGCGTCCGCGCTTCAGCGCGTGAACAGCGCGCTGATGTCGTCGACGTCGGCTTCGGTCACCACCGTCAGGCCGCGATTGAGGACGGCAGTCTGGCCGATATAGGCCCAGTACAGGAATTCGGCGCGTGGGAGTGCCCTGCGGCTCTCCACGCCGGACTCGATCAGCAGCTTGGCCAGATACCCGACCCGCCTGGCATCGACGTCGGCGACCATCTCGGCGGCGGCGGCATCGGTTGCCGCCAGCTCCCGGATCGCCCGGTCCAGGCTGCGGTCTTCATTGAAGGCCAGCTTCATCAGATGCGTCAACCGGGCCGGCCCGACGATCGCGGTGTCGACTTCGCGAAACACTTCGTCGGTGGCGCGCTCCTGCCAAAGCTGCAGCAACTGCTGGCGGAAGTCGGTGGCGTCGCGGAAGTGCCAGTAGAAGCTGCCGCGCGACACATCGAGCCCCGCCGCGAGTTCGCCGACCTTGAGCGCATTGGCGCCCTCGCGGGCCAGCGTCCGCAGCCCGTGCGCCAGCCAGTCCGCCCGCGTCAGCCGATCCTTGGTGTCCGATTCCATGGGCGGGACCATACACGAGTGTATTGACACGTCCAGACTGGGGCGGTTACATGACATTCATAGGTGTATGGAGACGGTCCATCAGAATGCGGCCTTCGCGGCTGCCGGGGCCGTCGCTGTGGGAGGAACACGCGTGCACGGCATGTCGGTCCAGGCGCCGCAAACTGGCGCGCCCTCATTTGCCCTGCGTTCGGGCGCCACCGCCTCAGCATTTTATCTTTTTCACCCGCACGTCAGCTGATCCGGAGGCCATCGATGAAGGGGCTCGACAAGTGGTACGCGTTCATGCGCTCCAAGGACGCCGCGTCGCTGTGGAATTTGCTGCACCCCGACGTGGTGTTCGAAAGCCCGGTGGTTCACACCCCGCAAGCCGGGCGTGACCTCACATTCAAATACCTCAAGAGCGCCGAAAAGGTTCTGGGCGGCCCGGGCTTCAAGTATCTGGGCGAATGGCGCAACGACACCGTCGCCGTGCTGGAATTCGAAACCGAGATCGACGGCATCAAGATCAATGGCGTCGACATGATCACCTTCGCCGAGGATGGCTGTATTACGCATTTCAAGGTCATGGTAAGACCATTGAAAGCGATCAATCTGCTGCATCGGCTGATGGGAGAGCAGCTCGCGCGTCAATAAGACGCCTCGGCAAAGCCGGACCGATCCGGCCATCGTTGGCCGTTTCCTGACGATATGCTTCCCGACGACACGCTTCGCTAAACCAATCCCGATCGAGAGAACCGCATGACGATCTACAAGGCCCCTGTTGAAGATGTCGGCTTCCTGCTGAACGACGTGTTCGCGTTCGATCGCTACAATAATCTCCCTGGCTTCGCCGACGCGGCGCCGGATGTGCGCGACGCCATCATCAATGAGGCGGCCCGCCTGAGCGAAGAGGTGCTGCACCCGCTCAATACGGTCGGGGATCAGCAAGGCTGCACCCGTCACGACGACGGCAGCGTCACCACGCCGAAGGGCTTCAAGGACGCCTACAAGCAGATCGCCGAGGGCGGCTGGATGGGCCTGTCATCGCCGCCGGAATTCGGCGGCCAGGGCCTGCCGATCACTCTGACCCAGACGGTGCAGGAATTCCTGAACTCCGCCAACATGGCGTTCGCGATGTATCCGGGCCTGACGATGGGCGCGGCGGCGGCGCTGACGGTTCACGGCACGCCGGAGCAGAAGCAGATCTATTTGCCCAAGATGGTCGCCGGCGAATGGACCGGCACCATGAACCTGACCGAGCCGCAATGCGGCACCGATCTTGGCCTCTTGCGCACCCGCGCCGCCAAGCAGGCCGACGGCAGCTACAAGATCACCGGCACCAAGATCTTCATCTCGGCCGGCGAGCATGACATGGCCGACAACATCATCCATCTGGTGCTGGCTCGGATCGAGGGTGCGCCGGCTGGTATNCAGGGCATCTCGCTGTTCGTGGTACCGAAGTTCATCGTCAATGCCGACGGCTCGCTCGGTGCCCGTAACGGC
>NZ_BADD01000404.1 GCF_000333455.1 Rhodopseudomonas sp. B29 | reverse complement strand
CGCTTAGTTCGACTGCAGCACGAAGCGGCGGTTTTCCTTCTGCACCGGCCGTGCATTCATCGGATACAGCTTGGCGAAGGCGGCGACGTCTTCGGCCGCGACCTCGACCGGCGTGGTCAGCACGATCCAGTCGACCACTTCCGAGCAGGGCGGGGTGGTCAGCGAGCCTTCGTAGCGGAAGTAGCTGCGCTTCTCGGGCAGGAAGGCGTTGGGGTTGATGGCGCTGTCGGCCTTTACCGCCGGGCCTTCGCTCTGGGGCATGGTGGCGACGATCTTGGCGAAGGCCGGGTTCGACTTGCCCTCCTGCATCAGCACGCCGACGACGCCGAGCGTGCCGGTCGACATGCGGTGCACGAAGTGGACTTCCATCGGCAGCGACTTGCCGTCGATCGTGTGCTCGCTCGGGCGGTGGAAATGGAATTGCACGAGGTCGAAGTTGGCAGAGCCGAGCTTCAGCGTGCTGCCGGGCGCTGCATTCAACTGGATGGTATGGCCGTTGTTGACGATGGTGTCGGCGCTGTCGGCCCAGTGGATTTCCAGCGGGTAGAGATTCGCGCTGATGGTCGAGCTGATGTCGATGGGAGACTGCTGGACGCCGATGGTACAGATCTGGTTGGCGGGATCGAGTTCGCCCCATTTGGCGGGGCCGGTGTCCCCCTCATAGCCCCAATGATGGGCGCCTTCGGCGGCCACGCCGACGGAGGCGCAGACCGGGCACATGGCAAGAGCGGCAAAAGCTTTCAGGACGTCGCGGCGATGCATGGGATGGCTCCGGGTTGGTTCCCGAATCCACCATTGCCCAGCACATTCATTTTGTGAAGTGAGAGTAGTTGACTACCAGTCTCAGAACTGACGGTTAGTGGACGCTTACTGGCTGGCCCAGACGATACGGGCGATCCATTCCACCTCTGACGGCGCCAAAGTGCGGTCGGGATGGCTGGGATTGAGCGACTGCAGCTCGACGATCTTGGTGGTCCGCCGTTTCAGCTCCTTGACCATCACTTCGCCGCCGGTGGTCTTCACCACCACACGGTCGCCGCGGCGGACGGTGGTGCCTGGGGAAACTACGATGATGTCGCCATCGCGATAGGCCGGCTTCATCGAGTCACCGGCGATCTCCAGCGCATAGGCGTGCTCGTCATTCACCGAGGGCAGACCGACCTCGTCCCAGCCCTTGCCGACCGGGAAGCCACCGTCGTCGAAAAAGCCGCCGGAGCCGGCTTGTGCGAAGCCGATCAGTGGCACCGACTGCACCACCCGGGCGCGGTCGGTGATCAGCTGCACGAACGTGTCGATCGCCGTGTTGGTCGCGGGCACAGTGCCTTGGCGACCGATTCGGTTGAAGGCCAGCGCTCGCGCCCGTCATTGGTGATGCGCTTGGATTTGTTGAAGGTCGTCGCGTCGAGAGCCGACTTCTTTGTCAGAACGGAGGGCGAAAGGCCCGATCGCTCGCACAGTCGGTCGAGCGCAGTTCAGATCTGGTCGTGGGTCAGCATGTGCATCGGTCGGAAACCTTTCGGAGCAGCCGGAGCATATCAAAAAAATCGCTCGACAATATAGGAATTATTACCTCAAGCAAAGTCGCTGTGCAATGCCTTTTGGTGGCCTGTCGCCGCTCTTGAAGTCGACCGGTGGTGCAAGATACGAGTGATTTGGCGCTCGGAGATTCCGGGCGACTGAAACCTGCCGCGACCGGATTGATCCAGCCCGGCCGGGCCGCCGGAAATATCAACTGGTTGTTTTCGAAGCTGTTTCGGTTGACTCGCGGTCTGCTTGCCGTCGATCGGTCGACACCAGCGACCAGCAGCTTGCCGGAATGCGGGGCCTTGGGGACGATTTACAAGATCTGTGACGCCGCCGCCTGGCAGGAGGCCGAACAGGCCGGCGTCTATCGTGGCAGCGCGGACGATCATCGCGACGGCTTCATCCATTTCTCGACCGCCGCGCAACTGCCGGGGACGCTGCTGAAGCATTATGTCGGCAAGACCGACCTCAAGGTCGTGGCGGTGCGGGCCGAAGCGCTCGGCACGGCGCTGCGCTTCGAGCCGTCGCGCGGTGGCGACCTGTTTCCGCATCTTTACGGCGAGCTGCCGATGTCGGCCGTGATCAGCGTCGATGACATCCTGACGCTGGCCGACGGCAGCCATCAGCCGCCGGAGCTGTTGGCATGATTCGCGCGGTCGAAGCGCTGTCGCTGCCGCTGCTGCGCTGGATCGATCCGGAGGATGCGCACCGGCTGGCGATTCGCGGCCTCAAGCTGCTGCCGCATGCGGAGCCGCAGCCGGACGATCCCAAGCTGGCGGTTCGGGCGTTTGGCCTCAACTTCCCGAACCCCGTCGGGATGGCGGCGGGCTTCGACAAGAACGCCGAAGTGCCGGACTCGCTGCTGCGGCTCGGCTTCGGCTTCGTCGAGATAGGTAGCGTCACACCGAAGCCGCAGGCCGGCAATCCGCGGCCGCGGTTGTTTCGGCTGGAGCGCGACGAGGCGGTGATCAACCGCATGGGCTTCAACAATGACGGCGCCGAAGCGGTGCTGCGGCGGCTCGCCGCCCGCGCCGAACACGGCGGCATTGTCGGCGTCAATGTCGGAGCCAACAAGGACAGCGCGGACCGCGTCGCCGACTACGTCGCGCAGATCGAGATCTTCGCGCCGGTCGCCAGCTACTTCACCGTCAACGTGTCGTCGCCGAATACGCCGGGGCTGCGCAATCTGCAGCAATCGGCCGCACTCGACGATCTGCTGGCGCGGGTGATCGACGCCCGCGAGCGTGTACGGGCGCAGGCTGGCGACACGCCGGTACTGCTCAAGATCGCGCCCGATCTCACTCTCGGTGAACTCGACGACGTGGTGCATATCGCCCGCTCACGCCGGGTCGACGGCATGATCGTCGCCAACACCACGTTGGCGCGGCCGCCCGTACTACGCGAGCGCGAACGGATGAAGGAGCAGGGCGGGCTCAGCGGCCGGCCGCTGTTCCGGCTCTCCACCCGCATGGTGGCGGAGACCTTCGTGCGGGCCGAAGGCGCATTTCCGCTGATCGGCGTCGGCGGCATCGACTCCGGTGGCGCGGCCCTCACCAAGATCCGCGCCGGCGCCACGCTGGTGCAGCTCTATTCGTCGCTGGTCTACAAGGGCATCGGCCTGGTCGACTCGATCAAAGCCGACCTCGCCTCGACCCTGCTCCGCACCGGCCGCGAGTCGCTGTCCGAGATCGTCGGCGCCGACGCGGCGACGATCACCGCGGAAGAATGGCCGATCTGACTTCCTGCTACACGTTCGTCATTCCGGGGCGGGCGCGTAGCGCCCGAACCCGGAATCCCGATGTGATGGAAAACGACCGCGTGCACAGCAACTTCGAGATTCCGGGTTCGCTCACTTCGTGAGCGCCCCGGAATGACGGTGCTGAAGGGGAGGTTAGAACTCCACGATCAATCCATCACTCGCGCCCATGTGCGGAATGGTGTCGAGCCTGTGCAGCACCTCGTCGCCCATGTGGGTGATGATCAGCCGCTTCGGATTGATCTCGGGCAGATGCGTTTCGACCTGCTTCAGGCTGAGGTGGTTCTTCACAGCGCGCTCGTACGTATAGGCTTCACAGACGAACAGGTCGGTATCGTGCGCGGCGCTGACCAGCGTGTCGGTCCATTGCGTATCGCCGCTATAGGCCAGCGTGCGGCCTTCGGCTTCGATACGGTAGGCATAGAATGGCCCGCCGGAGTCGCCGTGCACCACTGGGAACGGCGTCACCGTAACGCCGCCGAACTGCCGCGGCACCGCCGGCTCGAGCGCGATGACCTGCAGGTCGAAACCCGGCTTGGTTGCCGAGGAGTGCTCGAACAGCGCTTCCATCACCCGGGTGAGGCGGATATCGATGCCGGCCGGCCCGGCGATCACCAGCGGCCGCTTGCGCTTGAGGAATTGCGCGTCGAGCATCAGGAACGGCAGGCCGCCGAAATGATCACCATGGAAATGCGTGATCAGAATCAGATCGAGTGCCTCACGTAAGATGCCGTAGCGCTTCAGCGCCGGCAGCGATGTGGCGCCGCAGTCGATCAGGAAGTTGACGCTCTCGCCGGAGACATGGAAACAGGTGTTGAGCCTCCCCCCGGAGCCCAGCGCATCGCCGCAGCCGACAAATCGTAGTTGCATCGCGCAGGTTCCGTCGATCGGGCTTCCACAGCCTGGAAGCCTGATCTAAGCCGGCCCATGACGCAAACGAAACCCGTACCATCGCCGGATTGCGCGTCAGCTTGCCGCGCTGAGCAACTCGGCGGTGCTAAACCAGCGCGACCTTGCCGCTGGCGAGGTCGTAGACGCCGCCGACGATCTTGAGCTTGCCGCTCGCCACCATCTTGCCGAGGATCGGCTTGGCGGCTTGCAACTTCTGTACGTTGGCCTTGACGTTGCCGACCACGGCGCGCTGCCGCAGATCGTCGCCCGGCTGCTTGAGCACAGGCTGAATCCCCGGCTTCATCGCCCGCACCAGGTCGGCGATGTGCCCGGGTAGGTCGTTGCCCTTCTGCAAGGCCGCGACGGTGGCATTGACTGCGCCGCAATTGCTGTGACCGAGCACCATGATCACCTTGGTGCCGAGCACCGCGGCGCCGTATTCGAGGCTCGCCAGGCCGTCCGGCGTGACGAAATTGCCGGCGACGCGGACGACGAACAATTGGCCTGGTCCCTGGTCGAAAGCCAGTTCGGGCGCGACGCGCGAGTCTGCGCAGCCGAGGATCGCGGCGAACGGTGCCTGGCCTTCGGCGCGCGCCGCGCGTCCGGCGGAGTAATCGCGTTCGCGCAGATCGCCGGCGGCGTATCGGGCATTGCCCTGCATCAGCTTGTCGAGCGCGGCGTCGGGCGTGTCGCCCGGATTGGACGGCGTCTGCGCCTGCGCGGCGATCGGCAGCGTCGCCGCCGCTAACAGTCCCAGGCCGCCCTGGAACAGCTTCCGCCGCGACAATCCATTGCTACACACGCCGCACATTCGTTCGCTCCCTCTTGATTTGCCTATGCAGGGAGCATGGTATTTGCGGAGGGTGCGCGTTGCGAAGAGGCGTTGTGACCGCACGTTGTGCGGGCGTGAAGATCGATCTAATTCGATCGCCGAGGTTTGAACTAAATTCAGCCGACCGTCCCGAACGAGCGGCGCAGCATCACCGGATAGCGCAGCGCTTGTAGTCCGCCGCGGGCCACGTAGTGCACCAGCAGCGCCGCCCATAGCCCTGTATTGCCGAACGAGCGTAGCGCCAGCCATGCAGTCAGAAACACAACGAGTGACAGCAGCATCAGGTTGCGCATCTCGCGTGCCCAGGTGGCGCCGATGAAGACGCCGTCGAACGCGAAGGCGAACACGCCGAGGATCGGCGCCAGCGCCACCAGCCACAGATAGTCCCGGGCGCTCGCACGCACCACGGGACTGGCGGTGATGAAGTCGATCAGCATCGGTCCCGCCAGGACATAGAGCGCTGTCACCGCCAGAGCGAAGCCGAAGCCCCACAGGATCACCAGCCGTGTCGCGGTGACGAAGCCGGCGCGGTCCTTGGCGCCGAGCGTCTTGCCGCAGAGCTGCTCGGCCGCATTGGCGAGGCCGTCGAGGAAGAAAGCGCTGACCAGCAGGAAGTTGTTGAGCACCGCGTTGGCGGCCAGCGTGACGTCGCCGGCGCGTGCGCCCTGCGCAGTGAAGAACAGAAACACGGCGATCAGCGCCGCGGTGCGGATCATGATGTCGCGGTTGACGGCGAACATCCGCAGCAGATGGTCGCGCTCGAACAGCATCGCCCGCGTCACCCGGCGGATGCCGTGGTTGAGCCAGAGCGAGATCGCCAAGCCGATGACCAGGCCGGAGCCCTCGGCAATGATAGCGGCGACCGCCGCGCCGGTGACGCCGAAGTCGAGCCACAGGACCAGCGCCACGGTGGCGGCGACGTTGATCAGATTGGTGGCGACCTGAACGGCGAGCGCCAGCGTTGCCCTCGCCCGGCCGATCAGCCAGCCCAGCACGACGAAATTCGCCAGCACCAGCGGCGCCGACCAGATGCGGATCTTGAAGTAGCTCGCCGCCGCGGCGCTCACCGCATCGCTGCCGCCCATGGCGCCGATCACCGCTCGGCCGAGCGGCGCCTGCAGCACGATCAGTCCGAGGCCGACCGCGCCGGCGACGATCAGGCCGCGCAGTAGATGCGCGGAGAGTTCGCGCGTTTGCCCGCCGCCGATCGCCTGGGCGGTGAAGGCCAGCGTGCTCATGCGCAGAAAGCCGAACAGCCAGAACAGGCAGTCGAACAGGATGGATGCCATCGCCACACCGCCGAGCAGCGTGGCGTCACCAAGCCGTCCGATGGCGGTGGTGGCGACGACGCCCAGCAGCGGCGTCGTCAGATTGGCCAGCATCGCCGGCCCGGCGATGGCGAAGACCTGCCGGGTGGTGACGCTCCGGACCGAAGTCACTTGGCGGAACAGCGCGGCTCAGCGGCCGCGCGGCGCTCCGAACAGGCGCGACAGCAGCCAGATCGGGATCACGATCACGGCGCCGAGCAGGAAGTAGCGCCACAGCCCGCTGATGGCATCGAAGCCGAGATCCCAGACCCGCTGAAACAGGAGCTGGATACTGTGCAGGATATTCCAGGGATCGAGGCCGATCGCCGCCAGCACGACGCCGACCAGGATCGACATCAGCACCAGGCGGAACAGCACCGACAGCGGCGAGCCGCCGAGGAAGCGGGTGATGCCGTCGTCGCTCGCCGGCAGATTTCGAGTGTCGTTCGTCATATCGCTCTTCCTCGTGCGGGACGCCCGCATGATAGTCGCTGCCGGGCAGATGGGGAACTGGTTGTTGTCAGTCAATGGCTGGTGCGACCGCCTCGGCTGGTTGGCCCTCGGCCTTCAGCATCCGCTCCAGCGTTTCGAGCCGGTCGGCGTCGCGCGGCGGCTTGTCCCAGCGCAGCCGGTTGATGCGCGGAAACCGCATCGCGACGCCGGATTTGTGGCGGGGCGAGCGCTGCAGACCCTCGAAGGCGACTTCCAGCACCAGTCCCTGGTCGGGTTCATGAACGACGTGGCGGACCGGGCCGAATTTCTCGGTGGTATTTCGGCGGACGAAGCGGTCGATCTGCAGCAGTTCTTCGTCGGTGAAGCCGAAATACGCCTTGCCGACCGGCACCAGCTGATCGCCGCCGTCGGCCTCGGTCCAGACCCCGAACGTATAGTCCGAGTAGTAGGACGAGCGCTTGCCGTGGCCGCGCTGGGCATACATCAGCACGGCGTCGATGATGTGCGGGTCGTGTTTCCACTTCCACCATTGGCCCTTGGGGCGGCCCGGCACATAGGGAGCGTCGCGCCGCTTCAGCATCACGCCCTCGACGGCGTCGGCATCCTCCCCCGCGCCGGCCGAAGCCGGGTCGCGCCTGGCTGCGCGCAGGCCGTCCCAATCTTCGAAGGTGACGGTCGGCGACAGGTCGATACGCGGGTCGTCGAGCCGGGCGATGAAGGCTTCGAGGCGCGCCCGCCGCTCGTCGAACGGCAGCGTGCGCAGATCCTCGTCGCCGTCGCCGAGCAAATCGTAGGCGCGCAGATGGATCGGATAGTCCTTGGTGAGCTTGGGCGTCACCGATTTGCGGTTCAGCCGCTGCTGCAGCACGTTGAACGACTGCACGCGCTTGTTGCGGAGCACCAGCAGCTCACCGTCGATCGCGCCGGGCAGCCGCAGGGATGGCAGCAGGTCCGGGAAGCTCATGGTGATGTCTTCACCGCTGCGCGAGTAGAGGCGCACGACGGTGTCGCCGTTGTCGCTCACGCCGCTGACGGCCTGAACGCGGATGCCGTCCCATTTCCATTCGGCGATATAGTCGGCCGGGTTCATGCCGGCGAAGTCGTTGTCCTCGACCGCATGCGCCAGCATCACCGGGCGGAACGGCGCCGGATCAAGGTTCTCCGGCTTGTCGCCGCGGCCTTCCAGCCAGGCGAATAGTTCGAGGTAGGGCGGCTCCAGCCCTGGCCACACCAGCTCGACGTCGTGCGGGTCCTTGTCGCCGAGCGCGGCGGCGGCCGTCTTGGCGAGCCGCGCCGAGACGCCGATGCGTAGCGAGCCGGTGACCAGCTTCAGCAGCGCCCAGCGCCCGGTCTCGTCCAGCTCATCGAGCCAGCGTGCGAGCTGAGCCGGCAGCTCGGCCTTGCCGAGGCTGTGAAGGGTGACTATCCGCGCGCTACCGACGCTGCACCCCGCCTATCTGCTGCGCCAGCCGACCTACAAGCGTCACGCCTGGCAGGACCTCCGCGCGATCGTCACCGCGCTCGAAGCGACGGAGAAGTCGGCGGCTAGTTAGCTCGGGCCCGCGACGCCAAGGGTCCCCGCGATCCGAAGCAGCGTACGCCGGGGAACGAAGCCTTCGCGCCATGCGTGCGTCACGCGTGTTCACACACCAGACATCTCCAGACATAGAACCTATCCAGTCTGCCTCCGCGTGCATTGACCTGCGTAGTTCGATCCC
>NZ_BADD01000405.1 GCF_000333455.1 Rhodopseudomonas sp. B29 | reverse complement strand
TGCAACTTGTTAGTTGACTGGATGTTGCGCGGGCGAACGCGGGAAAACTGCCGGGGACCAAGCGTTGCGGAGTGCATCGTGCTTGCGCTCGGTGCGATCCTAAAGCGAAGCCGCCATAGAACCGTAGCAGCTGCTCGACTGGGCTGGTGACGCCGGACACTCCCGGAAGCTTTGGCCAACCGTCCCAGCACCAAAGACAGGCATAGCCCGCATGAGCGGAGCGACAGGCGGGGGCCGTCTGTGATCTTGATTCCCGCTACGCTTGATAAAAACCGGCTTGATTGGATTTGCTGGCATTATGGGCACATTAGTTGGAATTATCTTTCTTGTGTTGAGTTGGGTGATGCTTGCTGGCCTGAACAAAGCGCATCGCGAGGAAACCGGCGTAAATATGCCAACTCGAAAAGCGATGCGAAGAATACGGCGGAACGCAAGAAAGAAAGGAATCACCGAGGCTCAAGCATATTCAAGTTGGGTGAAACGTAAGCAGCAACTCGCTCATATTGGTCAGGTGTCAACATCACTCAGATCGGGCAAGCCGAATTCGGTCGTTCCTCGCGCCGCTAAGCTGCCGGCTGCCGCGGCGAAGCCGCCTCGGGTAAGGGCGCCGGCGCATAAGCCCTTCAGCTTCTCTCACTTGGAGATGGTTGCAGCGACTTATGGACTTACTATTGAGAAGCAACTCTTCCGCGAGTATACCTTGCGGGACAAAGATGGAAAGCTAATCGCTAATCCGTACGTGACCGGATCACTGCCACGAACTAGCTTCAGTCACCGCGATTTGGAGGACTTTCTGCTTACTTATTAGCGATGCGATCATAGGTTTCTTTTTACTGCCAATTCGCCGTAGTGTCATTTCGTGGCAATAATTCGCAAGAGTGACGTCGTATCAAAAGCAATAGCATGGGCGCTCTTGACAAAATTCCTATAGG
>NZ_BADD01000406.1 GCF_000333455.1 Rhodopseudomonas sp. B29 | reverse complement strand
GGGGAACGCTCGCCTCGCACGACTACGTAGTTTGGTCGCAGCGCGAGCGGTTCAGTCGGCGTTGGGCGGCTCGGCGTGACTGATCACGCGCTTCACGGTCGGGAACGCACGACGCAGACCGCGTTCGATTTCGTCGACCCGGTCGTGCACCGCGATGACGCTGAGTGTCGGCTCGGCATAGCAATGGAAATTGACGATCTCGCCGGCTTCGGTGTCGCGGACGCGGACATTGTGCACGTCGTGAATGGCGCCGTTGGCGGCGAGCTTGGTCAGTGCCGTGCGGATCTCGGCGACGCGTTCGGGCGAGGCGTCGTTGCCGTACGACCGAGTTTGCTGCCGGCAACTATCGATTCATTCCGGCAGTATTCCAGTACTCAAGCGGTGTCGCCGCTGAGCCGGGCTATGAGATCGAACGCGTCCGCTTCGATACGCTGCTGCCGCTTGCCGAAGGCTTCGCTCGTGCCGCTTCCTACATCCAATCCGCCGGGCGCCCGCTGACCTCGTTCTGTGCCTGTGAGTTGCGCTCGCCGGCCGCCTTCACCGAGGAAGGCTTCACGGCCTTCAATCGTCATTATGTCCGCACCCTGGCCGAATGGGATATCTTCGACGGCACGACCAACCCGGTGGCGCGCAGCAATGTCTGCCCCGAAATCGATCCACCGGCTGAGCCCAGCTTCTTCGCGTTCTCGTTCACCCGGCCGCGCGTCGGCGCCGGCCCGTCCGTAGTCGTCGCCGGCGGCGCCGAGGCGCGCGGCGGCACCGGCAGTTATCCCGAGCGCATCGTGCGCTATCGCGACATGAGCGCCGAGGGCTTCCGTGACAAGGTGAGCTTCGTCGTCGACGCAATGCGCGATCGCCTGGCGCAACTCGGCTTCACCTGGGCCGACACCACGGCGGCGCAGATCTACAGCGTGCACGATTTTCACGCGCTCGCCGCCGACGAACTGGTCCGTGCCGGCGCCGCGCGCTCCGGACTGACCTGGCACTATGCCCGGCCGCCGGTGGTCGATCTTGAATATGAGATGGACTGCCGCCGCGTGTTGCGCGAGATCGTGATCTAGCGGTTACGTCTCTCCGCTATGCAGCTTCCGCGTTTGCCAAACGGCGCGGCGCGGCCTAGCTGAAGCGGCATGACATTGCGGGATGCAGATATCGTGGTGCTCGGCGCCGGCGTGGTCGGCGTCAGCGCCGCGCTGCATTTGCAGCGGCGTGGGCGCGACGTCGTGCTGGTCGACCGCAACGACGCGGCCGGAGAGGGCACCAGCTACGGCAACGCCGGGTTGATCGAGTGCGCCTCGGTCTTCCCCTACATGTTTCCGCGCGATCTCGGGCATCTGCTGCGTTACGCCGTGAATGCCTCGGCCGATGCGCACTACCAGCTTTCCGGCATCCCCGAATTCCTGCCCTGGCTGGTGCGCTACTTCTTCGCTTCTTCGAAGGCCGGCGCGGCGCGCAGCGCGCAGGCGGCGCTGCCGTTGATCCGCCAGAGTCTCACCGAGCACGAGATCCTCATTGGCGAGGCCGGCGTGCCGGAGCTGCTGCGCAAGACCGGCTGGATCAAGCTGTTTCGCTCGCAGCCGGCGTTCGCGTCGGCGCTCGCCGAGCTGGAGCGCGCCCGCGCGCTCGGCGTCACCGCGGATGTGCTCGACCCTGCGATGATCGCCACCCGCGAGCCTGATATCGCCGGCGACTTCGCCGGAGCTATTCACTGGCTCGAACCCGGCTTCATTCCTGATCCTGGTGGGCTGGTGAAGGCCTATGCGGCGCTGTTCGCGCGCAATGGCGGCCGCTTTGCGCGTGGCGATGCGCGCTCACTGGAGCAGCACGGCGGTGGCTGGCGTGTGACGACCGCAGACGGCGCAGTGTCGGCGCGCGAGGTCGTGGTGGCGCTCGGGCCGTGGTCCGACAGCGTGTTCAAGCCGCTGGGCTACCGCATTCCGCTCGGCGTCAAGCGCGGCTATCACCAACACTTCGCGCCGCGTACCGGGGCGGCGTTGAAT
>NZ_BADD01000407.1 GCF_000333455.1 Rhodopseudomonas sp. B29 | reverse complement strand
AAGCAACTCGCGGCGCGTCAGTTCGGTCCGCAGGCGACCGTCGATACCGCGCAGGCGACGTACGACCAGGCCAATGCCGGCATTGCCCGCACCGAAGCGGTGATCTCGCAGAAGCTGGTCAAGGCGCCGTTCGACGGCGTACTCGGCGTGCGTCAGGTCGAAGTCGGTCAGTATCTCACCGCCGGCACGCAGATCGTGTCGCTCACCGATCTGTCGACGATCTTTGCCAACTTCACTGTGACGGAGAAGGACTCCGGCCGGCTGAAAGTGGGCCAGACCGTGCGGGTGACGATCGACGCCTATCCGGGCCGGACCTTCGAGGGCAAGATCACCACGATCGAGCCGCAGATTTCGTCCGACACGCGCAACATTCGCGTCCAGGCGACGCTGGACAATCCCGACCTCGTGCTCAAGCCGGGCATGTTCGCCACTACCACGGTGGTACTGCCCGACAAGCCGGCAGTCATCACCGTGCCTGAGACCGCGGTCGACTACACGCTGTACGGCGACTCGGTTTTCCTGATCCACGAGGAGAAGGGTGAGGACGGCAAGACCAACCTCACGGCGGTGCGGACCTTCGTGCGCACCGGCGACCGGGTCGACGGACGTGCCGTGATCACCAGCGGCATCAAGGCGGGCGACCGCGTTGTCGCCGTGGGCCAGCTCAAGCTGCAATCCGGCGCCGCGGTCGCGATCTCGACCGACCCGCTGCCGCCGCAGCCGTCGAAGCCGCCGCTGTACTAAGCGCGCGGGAAAGGCCGCGCCCCCGAGCTAGCGACCAATTCCGGCCGGCGATCGCGCCGTCCGGACCGACCGAACACTTCGCCGCCTCGCGTGACCGATCGCGAAGGCCCGGCGACCCAGGAGCGTCCGTATGGTCCTCACCGATATCTTCATCAAGCGCCCGGTGCTGTCGCTGGTGGTCAGCATGCTGATCCTCCTGGTCGGCTTCCGCGCCGCGACGTCGCTGCCGATCCGGCAGTATCCGAAGCTGTCGAACACGGTGATCACCGTGACCACGGCGTATCCGGGTGCGTCTCCGGACCTGATGCAGGGCTTCATCACCACGCCGCTGGAGCAGGCGGTGGCCTCGGCCGAAGGCGTCGACTACATCACCTCGGCCTCGACCCAGGGGCAGAGCCTGATCACCGTCTACGTCAAGCTCAACTTCGATCCCAACCAGGC
This sequence comes from Rhodopseudomonas sp. B29, assembly GCF_000333455.1. Classification (GTDB taxonomy): domain Bacteria; phylum Pseudomonadota; class Alphaproteobacteria; order Rhizobiales; family Xanthobacteraceae; genus Rhodopseudomonas. The sequence goes on along the minus strand of NZ_BADD01000407.1, from coordinate 2,922 downwards.
GCTCACCGAAGTCCTCGCCAAGGTCAATTCGGTCAAGTACCTGATTCCGAAGGAAGCCAACGACCCGGTGATCGTGAAGTCGACCGGCCAGACTACGGCCGTGATGTATATCGGCTTCGCCAGCAACGAATTGTCCGGTTCGGCAATCTCCGACTATCTGACCCGTGTGGTGCAGCCGATCCTGTCGACGGTCGACGGCGTCGCCTCCGCCGACATCCTCGGTGGCCAGACCTTCGCGATGCGCATTTGGCTCGATCCGGTGCGCATGGCCGGCCGCAACGTTTCGCCCGACGACATCGCCGCCGCGATCCGTGCCAACAACTTCCAAGCCGCCGCCGGCCAGACAAAGGGGTACTTGACGGTCTCCAACGTCTCGACCAACACCGATCTCCAGAACGTCGATCAGTTCAAACGCATGATCGTCAAAGCCAAGGACGGCGGCTTCGTGAGACTCGAAGACGTCGCCACGGTCGAACTCGCGGCGCAGAGCACCGACTCGAGCGTGGCGTTCTCCGGCGAGCGCGCCATCTTCATCGGTGTCCAGGCGACTCCGCAAGGCAACCCGCTGAACATCGTCAGCGGCGTCCGCGCCCTGTTCCCGGAAATCGAGCGCAATCTGCCGCCCTCGATGAAGATGAAGGTCGCCTACGACTCCACCAAGTTCATCCGCTCCTCGATCGACGAGGTCGAGAAGACGCTGATCGAGGCGGTCGGCATCGTCATCGTGGTGATCTTCCTGTTCCTCGCGTCGTTCCGGTCGGTGATCGTGCCGGTGGTGACCATCCCGCTGTCGCTGATCGGCGTCTGCACCGCGATGCTGGCGATGGGCTTCAGCATCAATCTGTTGACGCTGCTGGCGATGGTGCTGGCGATCGGTCTCGTGGTCGACGACGCCATCGTGGTGGTGGAGAACATCCACCGCCATCTGGAGGAGGGCAAATCCCCGGTACAGGCGTCGCTGATCGGCGCCCGCGAAATCGTCGGGCCGGTGATTTCGATGACCATCACGCTGGCGGCGGTGTACGCGCCGATCGGCTTCCTCGGCGGTCTCACCGGCGCGCTGTTCCGCGAGTTTGCGTTCACGCTGGCCGGCTCGGTGATCGTGTCCGGCATCATCGCGCTGACGTTGTCGCCGATGATGTGCTCCGTGCTGCTCAAGCACGAAAGTCAGGGCTGGTTCGCCCGTAAGGTCGACTCGGTGTTCGGCGCAACCACGCGCTGGTACGGCCGCCAGCTCGACCGCTCGCTGGACTACCGGCCGATCACTGGGCTGTTCGCCGTGGTGATCCTCGGCCTGGTCGGCTTCATGTACATGAACACTTCCAAGGAGCTGGCGCCCGAAGAGGATCAGGGCATCGTGTTTGCGGTCACCAAGGGACCGAAATACGCCAACATCGACTACTCGAACTTTTACGGCGAGAAGGCCGACAAGGCGTTCGCCAAATTCCCCGAGACCGATCTGCGCTTCATCCTCAACGGCACCAACGGTCCGAACAACGGCATCGCCGGCATGCTGCTGAAGCCGTGGGACGAGCGTAAGCGCACGGCGATGCAGCTCAAGCCGCTGGTGCAGGCCGAGCTCAGCAAGATCGAGGGCGTCAATGCATTCGCCTTCAACCTGCCACCGCTGCCGGGCGGCCCGGGTGGCCTGCCGATCCAGATGGTGATCAATTCGACTGCCGGCTTCCGCGCGGTCTATGAGGAGATGGTCAAGCTCAAGGATGCGGCGCGCAAGAGCGGCCTGTTCATCGTCTCGGACAGCGACCTCGACTTCAACCAGCCGGTTGTCCGGGTGAAGATCGACCGTACCAAGGCCAACGATCTCGGCATCAACATGCAGGCGCTGGGCAACACGCTGGCGACGCTGCTGGGTGGCAACTACGTCAACCGCTTCAACCTCGAGGGTCGATCCTATCAAGTCATCCCACAGGTGCCTCGCGCCAAGCGTCTGACACCGCAATCGCTCGACGGCTTCTACGTCGCCAGCGTCACCGGCCAGCAGGTGCCGTTGTCGACGCTGGTGTCGATCGAAACTGCGACAGATCCGAACGCGCTGACCCACTACAATCAGCTCAATTCGGCGACCTTCCAGGCGGTGCCAATGCCGGGTGTCACCGTCGGTCAGGCCGTCGACTTCCTGGAACAGCAGGCTAAAAATCTGCCGTCCGGTTTCGGCCACGACTATCTCGCCGACGCGCGGCAATACGTGCAGGAAGGTAACCAGCTCGCCATCACCTTCGGCTTCGCGCTGATCATCATCTTCCTGGTGCTGGCGGCGCAGTTCGAGTCGCTGCGCGATCCTTTGGTGATCATGATCTCGGTGCCGATGGCGATCTCGGGGGCGTTGATCCCGCTGTTCTTCGGCGTGGCGACGATCAACATCTACACCCAGGTCGGTCTGCTGACGCTGGTCGGTCTGATCAGTAAGCACGGCATCCTGATGGTCGAGTTCGCACGCGAACTTCAGATCAAGGAGGCGCTCGACAAACGCGCCGCGATCGAGCACGCGGCCCGGGTGCGGCTGCGGCCGATCCTGATGACGACTGCTGCGATGGTTACCGGTTTGTTGCCACTGCTGACTGCATCCGGCGCCGGCGCCGCCAGCCGGTTCTCGATCGGTCTCGTCGTCGTCTCGGGCATGATGATCGGCACGCTGTTCACGCTGTTCGTGCTGCCGGCGGTGTACGTGGCGATCGGCACCGATCATCGCGCTGCCGCGGATTCCGAGCGAGCGAAGCAGATCGAGGATTACGAGATGGAGCACGCCTCGCCGTCGTTGAAGCCGACCTGATCTTGCTCCTGTTCACGCTTTGTGGAAAATGGCGGACCATAAGGTCCGCCATTTTTGTTTGGCGTGCCACCATCGGAAGGAACGTCATGACGACCGAGTTTGCTGCCGGCAACTATCGATTCATTCCGGCA
>NZ_BADD01000408.1 GCF_000333455.1 Rhodopseudomonas sp. B29 | reverse complement strand
GGATCCACGGGTGGGCGCGGTGGCGCGGATGCGCGGGCCTCTGGTGGTCGACCGCCTCGAGCTCGATCTGCTCGAAGGCGCCAAGGGCGATCCGCTCGACCGGTCGCCGCCGATCCGGGAATGACCGCTTCGCATTGCGGCCGGTACTTTAGTCTGCTGACCGGCCTGCGGGGTTTGTGCTAGACGCTGCCGATCCTTTCCATCGCGCGCCCGCGCGAGCTTCCACAACGAGACGACACGATGAACGACACGGTCTTGATCGTAGGCGCCGGCCATGCCGGTTTTCAGGTCGCGGTGTCGCTGCGACAGGCCAAATACGCCGGCCGCATCGCGCTGATCAACGACGAGAAGCATCTGCCGTATCAGCGGCCTCCTTTGTCCAAGGCCTATCTCAAGAGCGGCGGCGATCCGAATTCGCTGATGTTTCGGCCGGAAAAGTTCTTCCAGGATCAGAACATCGAGCTGATCTACGACCGCGCGGTGTCGATCGATCGCGACGCTCGAAGCCTGCTGCTCGGCTCTGGTAACAAGCTCGACTACGACCACCTGATCATCGCCACCGGCGCGCGCAATCGTCAGCTCGACGTGCCGAACGCGACGCTGCCCGACGTGCTGTATCTGCGCACGCTCGACGAGAGCGAGGAGGTGCGCCAGCGCATGCCGAACAAGAAGCATGTCGTAGTGATCGGCGCCGGCTTCATCGGCCTCGAATTCGCCGCCACCGCACGCGGCAAGGGCCTCGAAGTCGATGTCGTCGAACTGGCGCCGCGCGTCATGGCGCGTGCGGTGACGCCGGAAATCTCCAGCTACTTCCACGACCGCCACAGCGCCACCGGCATCCGCATCCATTACGGCGTCCGCGCCACCGAGATCAAGGCCGATGGCGAGCGCGTCACCGGCGTCGCGCTCAGCGATGGCCGCACGCTGCCGTGCGATCTCGTCGTCGTCGGTGTCGGCGTCATCCCCAATGTCGAACTCGCCGCCGCCGCCGGCCTGCCGACCGCGTCGGGCATCATCGTCAACGAGCAGCTGCTGACCGAAGACCCGAATATTTCGGCGATCGGCGATTGCTCGCTGTTCAACAGCGTGCGCTTCGGCGAGGTGATGCGGCTGGAGTCGGTGCAGAACGCCACCGATCAGGCGCGCTGCGTCGCCGCGCGGCTGACTGGCAAGGCCGAGACCTATGACGGCTATCCGTGGTTCTGGTCCGACCAGGGCGACGACAAGCTGCAGATCGCCGGACTCACCGCCGGCTTCGATCAGGTCGTCGTCCGCGGCAGCGTCGCCGAGCGGTCGTTCTCGGCGTTCTGCTACAAGGCCGGCCAGTTGATCGGCATCGAATCCGTCAACCGCGCCGCCGACCACGTCTTCGGCCGCAAGATCCTGCCGCAGAACAAGTCGATCACGCCCGAGCAGGCGGCGGATGTGAGCTTCGATCTGAAGAAGGCGATGGCGTAGCTAGGGCGGTTCCGCTTCAATTAGAATCACCGCCGTCATCCTGAGGTGCCCGCTGGGCCGTGCTGTGCGCGGCACTGCGGGCCTCGAAGGATGGGCCACAAGCGCCTTGTCCGCATCCTTCGAGGCGCGCTACGCGCGCACCTCAGGATGACGACTCAGCGCCTAAAAGGGCTCTCCGCTTCAATCAATCCATGAACCGCTCTAGGGCGCTTACCCTACAATCATCGATTACTTCGTCATGGCCGGGGTTGTCCCGGCCACCCACGTTTTCGGCACTGCTGGTTCAGTAACACGTGGATGCCCGGGACGGCCCCCGGCATGACGGATGTTGGCATGTGTAGCCTATGCCACCGCCGCAAACTCCCGCTTCACCGCCTCGATGTCTTTCACCGTCGGCAGTCCCGCCTCGTTGCCCAGCTTCTGGATCTTGAACGTCGATGCAGCGCGGGCGAATTCGAAATGGTAGGCCCAGCTCTGCTCGGGATGCGCCAGGTAGGAATACACATAGGCGCCGTGGAACACGTCGCCGGCGCCGTTGGTGTCGAGCACGCGTTCGCGCGGGATCGGCAGCGCCGGCATGGTGCGCACGGTGCCGGTCTCGTCGTACCAGAGCAGGCCGCGTTCGCCCTGGGTGACGCCGCCCACTTTGCAGCCGCGGGATTTTAGATAGTCGAGCATCTTGTCCGGCGTCAGGTCCATCTGCTCGCACAGACGCTCGGCGACGATGGCGACGTCGATATAGCCGAGCAGCTCGTGAGTGTTGGTGCGCAGGCCGCCGCCGTCGAGCGAGGTCAGGATGCCGTCCTCGCGGCACAGCTTGGCATAGTGGATCGCGGCGTCGGGCTGATGGCCGTCGACGTGCAGCGCCCGGCATTTGCCGAGGTTGAGCAGCGGGAACGGGTGGATATGCTGATCGTCGCGGCAGCGCACGATAGCGCGCTTGCCGTCCTTGGGCATGATGAAGGACAGCGACGACGTCGCGACCTTGCGGGGATGCACAGAGATTCCGTACTTCGCCGTCATGTCCTGAAACATCCGCCCGAGCCAGTCATTGGCCACGGTGGCGATCAGGTCGGGCACGATGCCGAGCTTGGCGCAGCAGAACGCCGCCGTCACCGCATTGCCGCCGAACGACACCGCGTAGTCCGAGGCGACGTGCTTTTCGTCGCCGGTCGGCATGTGGTCGGTGATGAAGGTGACGTCGATATAGGTCTGTCCGATGAAGAGTGCGTCCATGGGCGATCCGAATCCGGCAGGTGAAAAGGCCGATAACAACAGCTTAGCATCGCTAAATTTGATGCATTCGCTAAAATTATTCGCAGGATTGCAGGGGACGAGATAGTCGTTCCGCTGAAAATGCAGTCAAAATGACGCGAGTCGTGCCTGGTTTTTGGCAGGATCGGAAAACGCAGGAGGGGGAATGTCCGGGCAGCGCGCGGCGATCACGGCGGTCGATCACATCGTCGTTCTGGTCAGCGATCTCGATGCGGCGGCCGCCGCCTATCAGACGCTGCTCGGCCGTGCGCCGGCATGGCGCGGCAGCGACGACGGCTCGCAGAACGTGCTGTTCACGCTGCCCAACGGCTCGCTCGAACTGATGGCCCCGGTCGGCGTGGGCGGCAACGCCGAGCGGATTCGCACGGTGATCAAGCTGCAGGGCGAAGGCCTCGCCAGCCTGTGCTTCCGTGTCGACGACGCTGCGCGCATGCAGCGGCGGCTCGATCGGGTGGCGCTACGACCCGACCCCGTGGCCGAAGTCATCGGCCGCGATTCGCTGACGGGCGCGACGCTGGCCTGGAAGCGGACGCGCGCGGCGACCGAGACCACCCGCGGCGTGCGGCTGTTCTTCCTCGAACTCGGCGGCGAACGGCCGCAATCCGCGCCGATCGCGCCTGCTCCCATCACAGGCCTCGATCATGTTGTGATCTCGACCTCCGATCCGGAAGGGGCGGCGGCGCTGTACGGCGCTCGGCTCGGGCTCGATCTGGCACTCGACCGCTCGCATCAGGAGTGGGGCCGGATGATGTTCTTCCGCTGCGGCGATCTCGTCATCGAAGTGGTGCACCGGCCGGTGGCGGGCTCGGATGCAAACCACGACAAGCTTTGGGGCATCGGCTGGCGGGTCGACGATATCGAGGCGGCACGCGCGCGGCTGGTCGAAGCCGGCCTGAGCGTCACCGAGGTGCGGAACGGCCGTAAGCCGGGAACCCGGGTGGTCACGGTGCGAAGTGGCACCTGGCAGATCCCGACTCTGCTGGTTGGTCCATCGATGTCCTGAAACGACCGACCGCTAGCGATCGACTGGTCTCTGAAGCGGTCGAACCACTTTTTTGCCCGACTGTGCTGTTTCGGCCGCCAAGTTTACAGGCATTTTAGGCCTTCTGGGCTTTGGTGCGCCGCAGCACAGCATTGACATTTCGGCTAGTGAGCGCCTACTCACATCATGAACTCTATACGTATGTCCAGTGACCTGCGCCGGGAGCTGATCCTGAGCGCGGCGAAGAGGTGTTTTGCGCGCCATGGTTTCGCCGGTACGACGACCAAGAGCGTAGCCGCCGCGGCGTCGATCTCGGAGGGGCTGCTGTTCAAGCACTTCCCCAGCAAGTCGGCGCTGTTTGCCGAGATCCTGGCGGACGAGTGCGAGGCCGATACGGCGCTGATGGAATTGCGCGATCGACCGCCTTCGACGGAAACGCTGGTCGTGATCGTATGTGGCATGGTGGGGCACTTCCTTCAGGCCTCAGACGATCCTGACGAGGACGAGGAGCAGCGGCTGCGGCTGATGATCACCAGCCAGCTCGGCGACGGTGAGTTCAGCCGACTGATCTTCGTAAAAATCAAAGACCTGCTGGGGCGACTTTTTACCGCCTCGCTCGAGCAGGCGGTGCTGCAGCGGCAGGCGGTCCGGGTCGGAAGCGAGCCGATGAACCTGTTCTGGTTCGCGCACCATACTGTGGTAATGACAGCGCTGGCCCGGCTGCCCGCGGTGCCCTGTTTGACCTACGGCGACGCTCCCGACCTGGAGCGCCAGACCTGTGAGTTCATTTTGCGCGGGATCGGGCTAACCGAAGCCGCAATTTCCGATCATTTGGACCGGGAATTGTCGCTGGCCCGGCTCCGCACCGACAAGACCAAGACAGAGAGTGTTTGAGATGACGATTGCGACCGAAACGCCGCCTGCAAACCGGGCGACGACCATCGACAAGCCGCAGCGCCGTCCGGTGCGGATGGTCCGCTGGTTCATCATCGTCGGCGTCCTGCTGGTGCTGTTGGTCGGCGCTCTGGTCGGCTTCAACGCCTTCCGCAGCCACA
>NZ_BADD01000409.1 GCF_000333455.1 Rhodopseudomonas sp. B29 | reverse complement strand
TCCGTGACGCGATGTCGATCCGCGCACGCTGTTGGTGCAGTTCCTGCGCGAGCATCTGCGGCTCACCGGCACGCATGTCGGCTGCGACACCTCGCAGTGCGGCGCCTGCGTGGTGCATCTCGACGGCAAGGCCGTGAAGTCCTGCACGACGCTGGCGGTGATGGCCGATGGTCACAGCGTAACGACGATCGAAGGGCTCGCGGCCGACGGCGCGCCGCTGCATCCGATGCAGGAGGCGTTCCGGCAGAATCATGGCCTGCAGTGCGGCTTCTGCACCCCCGGCATGATCATGACCGCGGTCGATCTGGTGCATCGTAAGGGCCATGAGCTGTCCGACGAGACCATCCGCGAGGAGCTCGAAGGCAATCTGTGCCGCTGCACCGGCTATCAGAACATCGTGGTGTCGATCGCCGAAGGTGCCAAGGCGATGGCGAATTCCGATCTCGCCTGAGGCCGCCCCCACACTGCGCCTGATCCCGCGCGCCGGACGAATTAGCTCGAGGAAGCGATGTACGAATTCAAATATCACCGCCCAGGCACGGTTCGTCAGGCGGCCAATCTGTTGATCAAGAACGAAGACGCCAAGCTGATCGCCGGCGGCCACACGCTGCTCCCGGTGATGAAGCAGCGCCTCGCGGCGCCGCCGCATCTGGTCGATCTGTCGCATGTCGAAGGCCTCAATGGCATCGAGATCAAGGGCCGCTCGCTGGTGATCGGCGCCACCGCAACCCATGCCGAAGTCGCCAATTCCGCCGTAGTGGGCGAGGCCATTCCGGCGCTCGCCGAACTCGCCGGTGTCATCGGCGATCCAGCCGTGCGCCACAAGGGCACCATCGGCGGTTCGCTGGCGAACAACGATCCCACCGCCGACTATCCGGCGGCCGTGATGGCGCTGGGCGCCACCATCGTCACCAACAAGCGCAAGCTGAAAGCCGGAGAATTTCTCCAGGGCCTGTTCACCACGGCGCTCGAACCCGACGAGATCATCACCAAGGTGTCGTTCCCGCTGCCCAAGAAGGCCGCCTACATCAAGTTCCGCAACCAGGCCTCGCGCTATGCGCTGGTCGGCGTGTTCGTGGCGCGGCGTCCGTCGGACGTGCGCGTCGCCGTCACCGGTGCCGGCTCCGAGGGCGTGTTCCGCGTCACCGCGTTCGAAGAGGCACTGAAGAGCCGCTTCAATGCCAAGGCGCTCGACGGCATCCATGTGCCGCACGACGGCCTCAACAGCGATCTGCACGGCAGCGCCGAGTATCGCGCGCATCTGATCACCGTGCTGGCCAAGCGCGCGGTCGATGCCGCCAACCGCAAGCCGGAAAAGACGCTGCCCGACGAGCCGGCCGCTGCGTCGGCCGGTTAGCCGCTATGGCGACAGCGACCACGCCGCCTGCCTCTGTCGACGCGACTCTCGAGCTGCTGACGTCTCGCGGCTATCTGGCCGAGCGCTCGCTGGCCACGGTGGTTTTCCTGGCCCTGCGTATGGGGCGGCCGCTGTTTCTCGAGGGCGAGGCCGGCGTCGGCAAGACCGAGATCGCAAAGGTGCTGTCGGCCGCGCTCGGCCGCAAGCTGATCCGGCTGCAGTGCTACGAAGGCCTCGATGTCGCCTCGGCGGTGTACGAGTGGAATAGCTCGGCGCAGATGATCGCCATCCGGCTGGCGGAAGCCGCCGGCGACACCGATCGCGGCCAGCTCTCCAGCGACATCTTCTCCGAGCAGTATCTGATCAAGCGCCCGCTGCTGCAGGCGCTCGAGCCGGACACCGGCGGCGCGCCGGTTCTGCTGATCGACGAGCTCGACCGCGCCGACGAGGCGTTCGAGGCTTACTTGCTCGAAGTCCTGAGCGACTTCCAGGTCACCATTCCGGAGTTCGGCACCATCAAGGCGCCGGCGCCGCCGATCGTCATCGTCACCTCGAACCGCACCCGCGAGATCCACGACGCGCTGAAGCGACGTTGTTTGTATCATTGGGTGGACTATCCGAGCGCCGAGCGCGAACTTGCGATCGTCAAGTCGCGCGTGCCCGGCATCTCCGCCAAGCTGTCCCAGCAGGTTGTCGCCTTCGTCCAGGCGCTGCGCGAGCAGGACTTCTACAAGTCGCCCGGTGTCGCCGAAACCCTCGACTGGGCCACCGCACTCACCGAACTCGACGCCCGCGGCCTGACGGCCGAAGTCGTCGGCGATACGCTGGGCGCCCTGCTCAAGTACCAGGACGACATCACAAGGATGCAGGGCGACGCCTTGGCCAAGCTGGTGAAGGACGCGACTGAAGAGAATTAGTAAGGGCTTTTGAAGCGAAGCCTTCGCCACATCGGCAGCGCGCTCCCTCTCCCGCTCTTGCGGGGGAGGGTTGGGGTGGGGGCGCCACAGGCACCGTGCTCGCGTCGCCCTCACCCCACGCCTCTCCCGCAAGCGGGAGAGGGAGCAGACCGTGCCGGCGGCGAGGTCGTGCACTGAGAGTTCGTCATTCCGGGGCGCGAGCGAAGCTCGCGAACCCGGAATCTGAAACGAGCAGGACGGCAGAGATTCCGGGTTCGCGCTTCGCGCGCCCCGGAATGACGGGCGGAGGGGTTGTTACTAGATGCAGCGTAATCCGACCGCCGCGATGGATCATCTCAATCCGCCGACCGGCAAGATGGCCGACAACATCGTCGGCTTTGCGCGCGCGCTGCGTGCCGCCGGCCTGCCGGTCGGGCCGGGCGCGGTGATCGATGCGCTGGAAGCGCTGAAGCTGATCGACATCGGCCAGCGCGCCGATCTTTACGCCACGCTGGAAGCCATCTTCGTCAAGCGCCGCGAGCATCTGCTGATCTTCCGTCAGGCCTTCGCCCTGTTCTTCCGCGCCGCGGAGGACTGGCAGAACATGCTCGATTCCATCCCGCTGCCGGACGGCGCCAAGAAGAAGCCGCCGCCGGCGTCGCGCCGCGTCCAGGAAGCGATGGCGCCGTCGACCACGCGCGATTTCCCCTCGGCCGAGGAGCAGGAGCTGCGGCTCGCAGTGTCCGACAAAGAGATCCTGCAGAAGAAGGATTTTGCCCAGATGAGCGCGGCGGAGATCGCCGAGGTTACCCGCGCCATCGCGCAGATGAAGCTGCCGCAGGCCGAACTGCGCACCCGCCGCACCAAGCCCGATCGCCGCGGCGCGCGGCTCGATCTGCGTCGCACGCTGCGAGCATCGCTGCGCACTGGCGGCGACATCGTCGATATCCGCAAGCTCGGCCTGATCGACAAGCCGGCACCGATCGTGGCGCTGCTCGATATCTCCGGCTCGATGAGCGAGTACACGCGGCTGTTCCTGCATTTCCTCCACGCCATCACCGACGACCGCAAGCGCGTCTCGACCTTTCTGTTCGGCACGCGGCTGACCAACGTCACCCGCGCGCTGCGGGCGCGCGATCCGGATGAGGCGCTGGCGAGCTGCACGTCGTCGGTCGAGGACTGGGCCGGCGGCACCCGCATCGCCACCTCGCTGGAGACCTTCAACAAGCACTGGGCGCGGCGCGTGCTCGGGCAGGGCGCCATCGTGCTCTTGATCTCCGACGGCCTGGAGCGCGAGGCGGATTCCAAGCTCGCGTTCGAGATCGACCGGCTGCATCGCTCGTGCCGGCGGCTGATCTGGCTCAATCCGCTACTGCGCTATCAGGGCTTCGAACCGCGGGCGCACGGCATCAAAATGATGCTACCCCACGTTGACGAATTCCGCCCGGTACATAATTTGACGTCGATGCGAAGCCTGATCGCGGCGCTGTCGGCGGCCCCGCCGCCCCACCATCTCAGCGCCATTCGCTCCGCCGCTTGAGCCAAAGGAGAATCGCATGCTCGATCGCGAGGAAGACATCCTGAAAGCGGCGGAAGACTGGAAAAGCGCCGGCCACGGCGTCGCGCTCGCCACCGTGGTCGAGACCTGGGGCTCGGCGCCGCGCCCGGCCGGCTCGAGCCTCGTCATCAACGACGATGGCACGTTCCTCGGCTCGGTCTCCGGCGGCTGCGTCGAAGGCGCGGTGGTGACCGAAGCGCTCGACGTGATCGAGAGCGGCGCGCCGAAACTGCTCGAATTCGGCGTCGCCGACGAGACCGCCTGGAAGGTCGGCCTGTCCTGCGGCGGCACCATCCGGGTGTTCGTCGAGAAGGTGGGTTAGTCCGAGTTGGAACGGGGCACTCTAAGTGAAACTCGAAACGCTGCAACAGCTCAACGCTGAGCGCGCCGCACGCCGCCCGGCGATCGTCGTCACCGACACTGCGACCGGCGAACAGCGCCTGGTCAAGGCGGCCGACATCGCCGCCGATCCGCTCGCCGCCGAACTGAGCAAGCAGCTGCGCATGGGCAAGAGCGCCAGCGTCGAGGTGAACGGCAAGAAGCTGTTCCTCAACGTCTACGCGCCGACCGCCAAGCTGGTGATCGTCGGCGCCGTGCATATCAGTCAGGCTTTGGCGCCGCTGGCACGTACGCTCGGCTACGACGTCACCGTCGTCGATCCGCGCACCGCCTTCGCCAGCCCCGAGCGCTTTCCGGACGTGCCGCTGATCGCCGAATGGCCCGACGTCGCGCTGCCGCCGCTGAATGTCGACGCCTACACCGCGTTCGTCGCCGTGACGCACGATCCCAAGATCGATGATCCGGCGCTGCTCCACGCCTTCGAGCGCGGCTGTTTCTACATCGGCGCGCTCGGCTCGAAGAAGACTCATGCCAAGCGCATCGAGCGGCTGAAGCAGCAGGGCGCGTCCGACGCCGACCTCGCTAAGATCCACGCGCCGATCGGCCTCGCCATCGGCGCGGTGTCGCCGGCCGAGATCGCGGTGTCGATCATGGCCGAGATCACCGCCACGCTGCGATTGCCGGCCGCCGCCAAGGCGCAGGCGGCATGAAGTTCGGCCCGCGCCGCCCCGCCGACGCGATCGGCGGCGTCGCCGTGCATTCGCTGCGGCAGAACGGATTGCTGCTCAAGAAGGGCACGGTCATCGGCCCGGCCGAGGCCGCTGCGCTGGAGCAGGCCGGCGTCGCCGAGATCGTGGTGGTGCAGCTCGAGCCCGGTGACGTGTCCGAGGACGAAGCTGCCGCCGATGTGGCTCGCGCCGTTGCGGGCGAGGGCGTCAGCGTCGAACGCGCCTTCACCGGCCGCGCCAATCTGTTCGCCAGCCGCGCCGGCGTCCTGGTGATCGATCGCGACGCGGTGGACCGCGTCAATGCAGTCGACGAGGCGATCACGTTCGCGACGCTGCCGGCGTTCAAGCCGGTGGTCGAAGGCGAGATGATCGCCACCGTCAAGCTGATCCCGTTCGGCGTCGAAGCGCGGCAGCGCGATGCCGCGGTGGCGGCCACGCAAGGCGGAGCGTTGCGTGTTGCGCCTTACACCATCAAGCGCGTCGGTGTGGTCTCGACCCAGCTTCCCGGTCTGGCGGCGAAAGTCATCGACAAGACGCTGCGCGTCACGGCCGAGCGCCTTGCGCCGGCAGGCGCGACGATTATCACCGAGCGCCGCGTCGCCCATCAGCAGCCGGTATTGGCCGAAGCGATCAAGGAGCTGCTCAAGCTCGGCGCGGAGCTGGTGATCGTGTTCGGCGCCTCGGCGATTGCCGACCGCCGCGATGTCATCCCGGCTGCCATCGAAGGCATCGGCGGCCGCGTCAATCATTTCGGCATGCCGGTCGATCCCGGCAATCTGCTGCTGATCGGCGAAGCGTCCGGCGTGCCGGTGCTGGGCGCGCCGGGTTGCGCGCGTTCGCCGGTCGAGAACGGCTTCGACTGGGTGCTGATGCGGCTGCTGGCCGGTCTGCCGATCAGCCGCGCCGATATCACCGGCATGGGCGTCGGAGGGCTGCTGATGGAAATCGTCACCCGGCCGCAGCCGCGCGTGCCCGTCGCCGAACATGGCGGCCGCAACGTCGCGGCGATCATCCTGGCTGCCGGACGCGGCACGCGGATGGGCGGTCCCAACAAGCTGCTCGCCGAGCTGCACGGCAAGCCGCTGGTGCGAATCGTCGCCGAGCAACTGCTGGCCTCGACGGCAACATCGGTCACCGTCGTGACCGGGCATCAGGCCGATCAGGTTCGCGCCACGCTCTCCGGCCTCGACCTGAACTACGTGCACAATCCAGCCTATGCGAAGGGCATTGCCTCGTCGGTCAAGGCCGGTATCGCCGCCGTGCCGGAAGGCGCCGACGGCGCGGTGGTGTGTCTCGGCGACATGCCGCTGATCGACAAGGCTCTGATCGATCGACTGATCGAAGCTTTCGATCCAGACCGCGGCGCTCTCATCGCAATGCCGGTCGCTGGCGGCCGCCGCGGCAATCCGGTGCTGTGGTCGCGGCGTTTCTTTGCCGAATTGATGACGCTCGATGGCGATGTCGGCGCCCGGCACTTGATCTCCAAACACGCCAAAGCCGTCGCCGAGGTCCCGGTCGAAGGCGACGCTGCTTTCCTGGATATCGACACGCCGCAGGCGCTGGAGCAGGCGCGGCGGGGGTAGTTTCGCTTCGTCATTGCGAGCGCAGCGAAGCAATCCAGCTCCGTGCACTGAGCTGGATTGTCTCCGTGCACTGAGCTGGATTGTTTGGTCGGCTGCGTCTCCTCGCAATGACGGATAGGATGTTCCCGCTATTCACCAAGTAGAAACCGCTCTCACCTAGGGTTCCGCCGGGGACATTGGGGAGGGTACACCTTGAAATCGCCAGCCGCGCCGCGCCTGTGCGCCACGCTTCTTGCTGCCTTGATGCTGTTCGGCGGCGCCGCCTCGGCCGATGCCGCGGGCGCTTTGGCCATCGGCAAATGCGGGGCCTATGGCCAAGCCTACGACTACCCGGCCGAAGCGGCTGCGATCGCCGCGGCGAAGACAAAGTGCAACGGCGACTGCACCATGGTGACGATGCGGCGGGCCTGCGCGGCGCTGTCGATCGACCTCGCCAATCCGTGCGGCGCTCATGGCTATGCGGTGGAGTCGAAGATTTCGACGTCGCTCAATGCGGCGACCAAGAAGTGCTACGAATACGGCGGCAAGGAATGTGTCATCCGCGCCTGGGCCTGCGACGCCAAGGGCTGAGCTGCGAAGGGCTGACAGGCGGCGTGATTTGGACTAATCAATCCGCATGCAATTCGACACCAAGATCGCGCTCGTCATCCGGACTGATCTCGAAGCGTGGCAGAAACTGAACGTCGCGGCCTTTCTCACTTCGGGCATCACGGCCGCGTTTCCCGAATGCGTCGGCGAACCCTATCAGGACGGCAGCGGCACGCCCTACCTGTCTCTGATCGGTCAGCCGATCCTGATCTACGGCGCCGACCGGCCGGCTCTGCTTCGTGCCTTGGAGCGGGCACTAAGCCGAGACGTGAAGCCGGCGATTTACACCGAGGACATGTTCAAGACCACGCACGACGCCGCCAACCGAGAGGCGGTGAGGGCGGTGGCCCGCGCCGACCTCAATCTGGTCGGCCTCGCCGTACGAGCCGACCGCAAAGTGGTCGACAAAATTCTCGACGGATTGAAGTTCCACGCCTGAACCGCCAGTCCGCCGAGCTACCAACTCGAATTACTCGGGCATCGGTCTCGCGCGATCCTCGGGGCTCAGCATCCCGTCTTCATTGCGTTGTTCGGCGCGATAGACATCTTTCGTGCCGGCTTCGGCCCGGGTCACGTCGATGGGCGTCCGCTGGCGATTGCGCATCAGCGCGTAAGCCACGGCGATACCGAGAACGACGATGCCGATGCCCCACATCCATTCGGTGGACATTGTGCTGCTCCTTGGTTGGTCCTGCACCAATCCCGGGCTGCTGCGGACGTTCCCGAGCACAGGGTTCCATCGCGTATTCAGAAGCTGTTAGCTATCGGTGCAGGCGGCAGTGCTCCGGCGAAGCAGGATAAGGCCTCCGTAAACCGCTTCCTCCTCATGTCGTGTGGAGCAACCGCGAGCACCGCATGGTCGACCCGGCAACCCATCAGCTTCAAGGCGGCGAAGACCGGCGCCGCCCGATGGCCTGCGCGGATCCGAATGCCGGCGCGGGAAACCGGCTGGCGCAGCGGCGCTCGCTCGTTTTCAATCTCGTGCTGAATCTCGCTGCGATCGGCCTCGATGTCGCGTTTCTGCAATCGCACCTGACCGCTGCCTTGGTGCTCCGGCTCGGTGTCGTGACGCCGCTGGCGCTGATCGGGCTCGCACTCACCGTCTGGGCCGGTCATCGCACGTTGCTGTCCGTCGTGCATGCGGCAATGCTGCTGAGCTTCATCGCCACCGTGACCATCATCGGCACACTGGCGCCAGAACCCTATGCCGGCCGCTACATGATGGTAGCGCTGTTCATGATCTTCTGCGCGTCGCTGTTGTCCGGGCTGCCGTGGCGGATCGCGCAGGTAACCACTGTCGTCGCCGTAGCGCTGTATATGCTGATCGTCGCCAGCGCCCTCAGCTGGCCGCCGGCCTGGAGCAATCTGGATCTGGTCGGTTCGGCCGTGATCGCCGGCGCAATGGCGCTACGTGTCCGGCGGCGAAAGGATCAACAGATAGCCGAGTTCGAAGAGATCCGACGTAACGACGCGCTGCTCAAGGAGCATCTGCGCGAGGCCAATGAGGCGCTTGGCCAGCTGTCCAACACCGACGCGCTGACCGGCGCTTTCAACCGCCGCTATCTCGACGAACTGATCGAGCACGACGCGACGTCGCTGGTGCCGTCGCTGGTGCCGTCGCTGGGGCAGGGCGTGCTGATGATCGACGTCGATCACTTCAAGCTGTTCAACGACCACGGCGGCCACGCTGCCGGCGATCATTGCCTGCAGCAGATCGTCACGACCATCCGCCACAATGTCCGGCCCCCCTACGACATTGTCGTGCGCTATGGCGGCGAGGAGTTTGCCGTCATCATGCCGGGGATGGACGAGCCGGACCTGCTGCGAGCGGCGGAGCGGCTGTGTAGCGCAGTCAGCGATCTGGGCATTCCGCATCCGGCCCTAGGGCCGGACCGCGTCGTGACGGTGAGCATCGGGGCAGCCCTTGCGGCGCCGGGCGAATCTCTCGCCGATGCCATCCTGCACGCCGACGACGCTCTGTACCGGGCCAAGCACCGTGGACGCAACCGGGTGACGGCCTGAGTCTGGCGTTAAGGCCTTGATCTAAATCACATAAATCGTGGCGCCCTGGGCCGCTCGGCCCGGCAGGCCGACCGATCCTCGTATTCGGTATCCTGCGGAGGTTGATTGTGACTGACTGGTCAGTCACAATGAAAGAATGAAGCGAGTTCCAACCCACCCGACCTCTGTCAAACGCCAGCGAGGCGGTGCAAGTAAGCAGGAGTCGGAGGCGCCTGGGCGCACAGCTTCGTCGGACGTCCCGGCACGCCGGGCCGAACGCGCTGCCGAGCGGCGCGCCGCGATCCTCCATGCCGCCCTCGACGAATTCGGAGCCCGCGGCTTTGCGGCG
Source organism: Rhodopseudomonas sp. B29 (assembly GCF_000333455.1). Lineage (GTDB taxonomy): Bacteria > Pseudomonadota > Alphaproteobacteria > Rhizobiales > Xanthobacteraceae > Rhodopseudomonas. Next base: position 10,233 of record NZ_BADD01000409.1, on the reverse strand, counting down.
GCACGGCTCGAGGATGTCGCCAAGCGCGCCGGGGTGGCGAAGGGCACCATCTATCTGCACTTCGCCGACAAGGAAGCGCTGTTCCAGGAGCTGATCCGCTCGGTGCTGGTGCCGGTGATGAACCGCCTGACCGTCGAGCCTCCCGCCGAAGTACCGACGCGCACGCTGCTGGAAATCTTCGCCGCCACCTTCATGCGCGAGGTCGCGACCACGCGCCGGGCCGACGTGTTGCGCCTGATCATGGCGGAGGGCGTCCGCTTCCCGTCATTGGCGGAATTCCACTTCCGCAACGTGGTTGAGCCGGGACTCGCCGGCCTCCGCCGGCTGATTCAGCGCGGCATCGATCGCGGCGAGATCCGCAATCCGGGGCTGGCCGAGTTTCCGCAGCTCGCGGTGGCGCCGGCGATGCTGGCTGTGGTGTGGCAGGGGCTGTTCGGTCACCTGTCTCCGCTCGACGTCGAGGCGATGATGCGCGCGCATATCGATCTGATCTTCGGTGAAAGGAGCGGGGCATGACGCGCCGGTCGATCCTGCTGCGTAGTTTCGGAGTGCTGGCGCTGGCCGCACTGCTCGCCGGCTGCATGGAGCGCCGCGATCCCGGCTTTCAGGGCTGGGTCGAAGCCGATCTGATCTTCGTCAGTCCCGACGAGTACGGCCGCATCACCAAGCAGGCCGTGCGCGAAGGCGACGAGGTCCACAAAGGCGACTTGATCTACACGCTCGACGACGATCTGCAGCAGGCCGATCTCAACCAGAGCATGGCGACGCTCGCCAATGCCAAGCAAACCTTCGACCGTGCGCAGTCGTTGTCCAAGACCGGCTCCGGCACCCAGGCCAATCTCGACTCCGCGGTGTCGGCGCTGCGTGTCGCCGAGGCCCGCGTCGAAACCTCGAAGACCCGCCTGGAGCGTCGCAAGGTCTATGCGCCGGTCAGCGGCACGGTGCAGCAGATTTATTTCCGCGAAGGCGAGATGGTGGCGGCGCAGCGGCCGGTGCTGTCGATCCTGCCGCCGGGCAACATGAAGATCCGCTTCTACGTGCCGGAAACCGAATTGCCCAAGCTGGCGATCGGCGACGAGGTCCGGGTCACTTGCGACGCCTGCGCGGCCGATCTCGATGCAGCGATCTACTTCATCTCGACCACCGCGGAGTACACGCCGCCGGTGATTTACAGTCTCGATGAGCGCAACAAGCTGGTCTACCTGATCCAGGCGCGGCCCGCGAAGCCGACCGCGCTGCGCGTCGGCCAGCCGGTCAGCGTGTATCTGAAGCCGGGCGCACAAAAGATTAGTAGCAGCCGGCCATGACCACGACGGACATCGCAGCGACCGACGTCGCCATCGAGGTCAAGGGACTGAGCAAGTCCTTCGAGGGCCGCGAGGTCGTCCATGACCTGTCGATGCGGGTGAAGCGCGGCTCGATCTACGGCTTCCTCGGCCCCAACGGCTCCGGCAAGACCACCACCATCCGCATGCTGTGCGGACTGCTGACGCCGGACTCGGGTGAGGGCACCTGCCTCGGCTACGACATCCGCCGCGACGCCGACAAGATCAAGCGCCACGTCGGTTACATGACGCAGCGCTTCAGCCTGTATCAGGACCTGTCGGTACGCGAGAATTTGGAGTTCGTCGCGCGGCTTTACGGTGTGGCGGATGCGCGCACGGCAGCGCGTGAGATGATCAAACGGCTAGGCCTGTCGGGCCGCGAGGAGCAGCTCGCCGGCCAGCTCTCCGGCGGATGGAAGCAGCGTCTCGCGCTCGGCGCCTGCACGCTGCCCAACCCGCAGCTCCTGCTCCTCGACGAGCCGACCGCCGGCGTCGATCCCAAGGCTCGCCGCGAGTTCTGGAACGAGATCCACGACCTCGCCGGCGAGGGCCTCACCGTATTGGTCTCGACCCACTACATGGACGAGGCCGAGCGCTGTCACGAGATCGCCTATATCGCCTACGGCCATCTGCTGGCACGCGGCACCGTCGAGGACGTCATCGCTGGCTCGAAGCTGGCGACCTGGGTGGTCACAGGCGACGGCCTCAACGCACTAGCTCATCAGCTCACGGGAAAACCGGGCGTCGACATGGTGGCGCCGTTCGGTACCAGCCTGCATGTCTCCGGCCGCGATCACGACGCGCTCGAGGCCAGCATCGCGCCATTCCGCAGCGATCCGAAGCAGCATTGGCAGCACGGCGCGCCGTCGCTCGAAGACGTGTTCATCGAGCTGATGAGCCGATCGAAGGATAACTTCCAGTGACGACGGAGGGCAATGGTTCGCGGCATGAAGCGCCGACGCGCGAGCGCCCATTCGGCTTCCTGCGACGCACCTACGCGATGCTGGTGAAGGAGCTGATCCAGCTCAAGCGCGACCGGCTCACTTTCGCGATGATCATCGTCATCCCTGTGATGCAGCTGTTGCTGTTCGGCTACGCCATCAACACCACGCCGCGGCATCTGCCGACCGCGGTGCTGCTGCAGGAGGACACCGATCTCGGCCGTTCGATTTTGAAGGCGTTGGAGAACACCGCGTATTTCGAATTCACCCAGGAGGTGCACACGGTCGAGGAGTTCGACAATCTGCTGCTCTCCGGCAAGGTGCTGTTCGGCGTCGAGATTCCACGCGGCTTCGAGCGCGCCGTGCGCCGCGGCGACAAGCCGGCCTTGCTGGTCGCCGCCGACGCCACCGATCCGGTCGCGGCCGGTTCGGCGATGTCGGCGCTCGGCCAGATCGCCCAGACCGCGCTGATCCACGACCGCGTCGGCGGTGATCCGGCCAATCCGCCGTTCGAAATCAGGGCGCATGCCCGCTACAATCCGGCGGCTTCGTCGCGGCTCAACATCGTGCCCGGTCTGGTCGGCACCATCCTGACCATGACCATGCTGATCTTCACCGCGCTGTCGGTGACGCGCGAGATCGAGCGCGGCACGATGGAGAATCTGCTGTCGATGCCGATCACGCCGGTCGAGGTCATGCTCGGCAAGATCCTGCCCTATGTCGGCGTCGGCTTCATTCAGGCGTCGCTGATCATTTCGATCGGTGTGTTTTTGTTCGGTGTGCCGATCCTCGGCAGCCTGATTATGCTGGCGCTGCTGTCGACGCTTTTCATCACCACCAATCTGGCGATCGGCTACACCTTCTCGACGCTGGTGCAGAACCAGCTTCAGGCGATGCAGGCCTCGATGATGTTCTTCCTGCCGTCGATCCTCTTGTCCGGATTCATGTTTCCGTTCGCCGGCATGCCCAGATGGGCGCAATACATCGGCGAATGCCTGCCGCTGACGCATTATTTGCGCATCGTCCGGGCGATCATGCTCAAAGGTTCCACGCTCGAGAATCTGCGCTACGATACGCTCGCGCTGGCGGCGCTGATGCTGGTGGCGATGACGATCGCGGTGACGCGGTTCAGGCGAACGCTGGACTGACGGCGCCGCAGCGGGCAGGGACCGGCAATGCAGAGGCGGTGGTGGTGGCCCGCGAGGGCGCCGCGCAAATCCTCGTTGGAGGAAGAGGTCGGCGGCGCGCTGGCGCGCGAAATCCTGCGCACCGAATTGCTGCGCGTTCGGGTGGTGCTGACCACCATGTCGCTGCTGCTGGTGACGATGGTCTGCGGCTACTGGCTGTTCCCAACCAAGATCGAAGCGATCTGGCACGGCAGCTTCTCGCTGAAGCAACTGCTGGTGTCGTTCACGCCGTTTCTGGCGTTCGAGACCTATCTGGCGCTGCTGCTGCGCCGCCGGCTCTCGCAAGGCCGAGATATCCCAGTTTGGCGCCGCTATATCGGTGTGCTGGTCGAAACCAGCCTGCCGACTGTCGGCATCTATCTGCAGATGGAGAGCATGGGCGCCAACCAGGCGCTCGCCTTCGCGGCGCCGCTCGGCTATTTCATATTCATCATTTTGTCGACGTTGCGTCTCGATTTCTGGTTGTCGACCTTCACTGGATTCGTCGCTGCTGCCGAATTGCTCGGGGTCGCGATGCTCTATCATCCGCCCGGTTTCGCCGATCATCCCGCGCCGGATTTCGCCTTCCACTTCATCCGAAGTGTCGTCGTGTTCACGTGCGGCGTCCTCGCGGGTGGCGTCGGCCTACAATTGCGGCGGCAGTTCGAGGCATCCCTGACGGCCGCCGATGCTCGCGACCGGGTGACCAATCTGTTCGGCCAGCACGTGTCGCCGCAAGTCGTCGACAGACTGCTGTCCACCGGCGCCAGCGGCGAGGGCGAGGTCCGCAAGGTCGTGGTGATGTTTGCGGATTTTCGCAACTTCACTGGTGGGGCGCGGGAGCGGGCGCCCGATCAGGTCGTGGCACGGCTCGACGAGGCCTTTGCGATTCTGGTCGAAATCCTGGATCGGCACGGCGGCATCGTGAACAAGTTTCTCGGCGATGGCTTCTTGGCGCTGTTCGGTGCTCCGATCGAAGACGCTGACGCGGCTTCACAAGCGGTAGCGGCTGCGCGCGAGATGATCGCCGCGATGCACAGCCACAATGACGGGCACGACTGGCCCTTGCGGATCGGCATCGGCATACACACCGGTGACGTCGTCGTCGGCAATGTCGGATCGCCGCGCCGCAAGGAGTACACGGTGATCGGCGACACGGTGAACTTCGCCTCGCGGCTGGAGTCGTTGAACAAGGAGTTCGGCACGCAGCTGCTGATTTCATCGGCGATGCGCGATGAAGTCGGTGCTGCGGCCGCCGATGCCTCGCTGATCGGGCACGTGCCGGTCCGCGGTTATGCCGAACCGCTGGCGGTGTGGCGGATTGATTAGCATTGCGCTTCGCTACGGCCGGAGCTGAGCCCCCATCCGCATATAACCGCCGCTGCGGCCATAGCTGTCGGCGACATAGCCGACTGCAACCGATGCTTCGACAGCGCTGAAGGGCAGGCCGGTCAGATGCAGGCCGATGCGGGTCTGGCGGCTGAATTCGTCGCGCGAACCGGACACCTCGGGGCCGAGCCAGAACTGATCGAACAATCGCCATCCGGCGGCGGCCCGGAAGCCGTAGCTGGATGCGATGCTGGTGACGTACATCGACGAGGCCAGCATCAGCTCCGGCGTCGGTTCTGCCCAGCTCTCGGCCACGATCCGCAGTCCCGCATGTGCGCCTCGCCAGCGGGTGTCGATGATGTCCGGTTCGAGATTGCGGTGCTTGAAATCCAGGCCGGCGAACAGTTTCAGCTCGAAGGCGTCTCGCTTGAACTGCCAACCCGGCAGCAGCGCGGCGCGGAAGATGTCGGTGGTGTAGGTCACGTCAGGCGTGAAGTAATGCTCGATGCCCTCAGACATCGTCAGCCGGACGACGAAACCATCCTCGCCGGCGCCCGCCGCCGCCCACTGAATGCCGCCATATCCGGAAAAGCCGTTGCGCCACAGGTCGACGCCGCTGAACAACAGCACGTCGTCGCCTCGGGCGCCGCCGCTTAACTGATCGCGCCGGGCTCGCTCGCTGGCCGATGGCAGATCATCGGCGATGGTCGGTTGGAGAGCGGGGGCCGGCGTCGCGATCGACGGACTGTCGAGCAGAACCGCATCGGGAGATTGGCGGTCGATCAGGAGGTCGCGGAGGACACCTTGCAGCCAGACCTCTTCGGCCGGTTGGCCGGCGGTCTGGGATTGTTCCGGCTCGAAAACGTCAGGGTCGCTCTCGAGCGGGGAGGCGGCCGATGAGGCCGATGGGGCGTCATCGGGATCGAGTAGTTGAGCGGTGAGGATCTGCGACGTCGCAAGCTGCAGCCCGGCCACAAGGACCGCCGCGACGCCCAACGCCCGCACCCAGCCGACGCCACACACAACTCACGACGCCTCGACGCAAAACAACTAAATACAATGTCGAGGATTAAATCGAAGGCGATGCGAGTTGTCCACTGTCCATGCGAACTAATCGGGTTGCGGTTCTGACGGTGCCAGAACGCGCTCGAGCGCGACCGCGATCTTGCGGTTCACGTCCATCATACCGTCGACATAGGCTTCGGAAATTGAAAGACCTTCGGGTGAATTCGGATCGGCGCGGGCGATCGTTTCGAAGTGATGCCGTAGTCGCTCGGGGGCAGGGTGAGACTGAATCACCGCCTGCGCGAAGTTCAGTAGGCCCTTGATCTGGCCATTCATGAAGTCGATCTTGTCCATCCGTCTGCGTCCCGTTGATACGATGACGCGAACCCTACCAGCGTGCCGCTCGCCGTCGTTTGATCCGGCGCAAGCAGGTTGGAACGGTGACGCGATGCCGCGGCTGGCTAGAGTTGAGACGCCCGCAGATGCTCGACAGCGACGCCATCGCGCTCGGCGATGATCTCGGCGATCCATTGCCGATGGCATTCGCGGTGATCGCGCTCGTAGCACAAGATGCAGATTGGACCCGCTTTCATCACCAGCGACGACAGCTCGTCCATCTGCTCTCTCGCCTGCGGTGTTTTCAGGTGCGATCGGTAAATCGCGTCAAGCTTAGCGAAGTCGCCGCTGCGCGCGGCGGTACGGCCTTCCTTCGGTGTGCCGAGGCCGCGCAGATGCAGATAGCCGATGCCATATTCGTCCAGCCCGGCGGCGAGCTGGGTCTTGGAGAAGCCGGGCCGACGCGAGGCTGCGACTGCCCGGACATCGACCAGGAGTTTGACACCGGCCTGCTTCAACTCGTCGAGCACGGCCTTTGCCGGCGTCTGCTCGTAACCCACGGTGAACAGCGTTCGTCGCTTCGCCATGCGATACCTCCAGCGCTATTCGGTCAGCCGGATCAGCTCCATCGCGGCGGCTGGAGCACGGACCTTGCCTTCATGGATGACGTAGGCGAACACCTCGCGCTTCTGCTTCTTCGGCGCCGTGTCGTCCACCTTCGGCAGATCGTTCGGCTCGCCGCCGGCGGCCCAGAGCTGCAGCCGCTCGGCCCAGGCGGCGAGCGCCTTGGCCGGATAGCCGGTCGGGACGTCGTCCTTGCCCTTCTGCAGCCGTGCATAGACGAAGTCGCCGGTGATATCGGCGATTTCCGGGTAGCTCGCGTGCTCGGAGTATACGACAGGGATGTGATGCCGGCGTAGCAAAGCGATGAAGTCCGGCGTCTTGAAACTGTCGTGGCGGACCTCGACGACGTGGCGCAGCTTGACGCCATCGCGCTCGCGCGGCAACTGGTCCAGGAATGCGCCGAAATCGTCTTGGTCGAATTTCTTCGTCGGCGCGAATTGCCACAGCACCGGGCCGAGCCGGTCGCCGAGTTCGAGCACGCCGGAATCGTAGAAGCGCTTGATGCTGTCGCCGGCCTCCGCCAGCACTTTGCGGTTAGTGGCGTAGCGCGGCCCCTTCAGCGAGAAGACGAAGCCGTCCGGTACCTCGCTGGCCCATTTGCGGAAACTCTCCGGCTTCTGCGAGCCGTAGAACGTGCCGTTGATCTCGATCGAGGTCAGCTTGGAAGCCGCATATTCGAGCTCCTGCCGATGCGGCAACTTGTCCGGATAGAACACGCCGCGCCATGGCTCGAAGGTCCAGCCGCCGATGCCGATGTGGATCGTTCTGGCTCCAATCGATCCAACCTTGGGCGGCAAGGTTGCCGCTGTCTTGCTCGTCGCCTTTTTGGTCGTGGTCTTCTTGGCCGCGGCTTTCATGGCCGTCTCCCCTTGCACAAGGCGCTTACGCTTCCTATCTGGCTTTTAACGGCGACGTCGACGCTTCGTAACCGAGGCCTTCGGCGCCGAACGACCACAGAATAGTAGGGAGCGCCGGATGTACGCGCACCTGTTGTTCGTGGTCGTTAACGTTTGTGTCCGCCTTTTCTGAGGGCCGACACCTTGATCATGTCCCGACGGACACTTTCCCGTTTTTTGCAGTTCCGCCACCCGGTCCCCGCCTTGGCAGGGTCCGGCGCCATGGCTATACGCTGGCGGCCATGAGCCAGACCAGCCCAGCGCCGGTCGACGGGCAGGCGCGGGCGGTTTCGCCGCTGCAGCTGTCGGTCGTCGTCCCGACCTTCAACGAACGCGACAATGTCGAGGTGCTGTTCCGCAAGCTGGAAGCGGCTCTGCAGGGCATCGCGTGGGAGGTCGTGTATGTCGACGACAATTCCCCGGACGGCACGTGGCAAGTGCTGCGCGATCTCGCGCTTCGGGAGCCGCGGGTGCGCTGTATCCGCCGGGTCGGCCGGCGCGGATTAGCTGGCGCCTGCATCGAGGGCATCCTCGCTGCCAGCGCGCCTGTCGCCGCGGTGATGGATGCCGACCTGCAGCACGACGAGACCCGGCTTCCGGCGATGTTGCAGCTGATCGAAAATGGCTCGGCCGAGCTCGTGGTCGGCAGCCGCTACGTCGAGGGCGGCAGCGCCGACAGCTTCAATCGCCAGCGCGCAGGTTTCAGCACCGCGGCGACAGAGATGGCCCGGCGTGTACTCAAGGTCGAGATCGCCGATCCGATGAGCGGCTTTTTCATGATACGCCGCGACCGCTTCGAACAGCTGGCGCCCGATCTCTCCACCCAGGGCTTCAAGATTCTGCTCGATATCGTCGCGTCGGCGCACGGCAGCCTGCGCACCGTCGAGGTGCCATTCCGGTTCGGCTCGCGGCTGCACGGCGAGAGCAAGCTCGACTCGATGGTGGCGCTGGATTTTTTCGGCCTGGTGCTGGCGAAGTTCACCAACGACATTTTGTCGCTGCGTTTCATCCTGTTCGCGCTGGTCGGTTCCACCGGCGTCATCGTGCACTTCACCACGCTGTATCTGGTGCTGAAAACGTTCGGTGAGCCGTTCGCGCTGGCGCAGGGAGCCGCCGCGCTGGTGGCGATGACCAGCAACTTCATCCTCAACAATTTCCTGACCTATCGCGATCAGCGGCTGAAGGGCTTCGCCATCCTGCGCGGGCTGCTGCTGTTCTATCTGGTCTGCGGCGTCGGACTCTTGGCCAATGTCGGCGTCGCCTTCGCGGTGTTCAACGCGCACGTCACCTGGTGGCTGGCCGGCGCCGCCGGCGCGTTGATGGGCGTGGTGTGGAACTACGCGATGTCCGGCCTGTTCGTCTGGCGCAAGCGGTGATCGGAGCGACCGAGCCGGCGCGCCACGAACGGCGCGCAACGATCCTGGTCGTCGGCGGACTGATCGTGCTGCGACTGATCGCGGCGGCAGTGACGCCGCTGACCTTCGACGAGGCCTATTACTGGACCTGGTCGCGGCATCTCGCTCTCAGCTATTTCGATCACCCGCCGATGGTGGCGGTGGTGATCCGGCTCGGCACGCTGCTGGCCGGCGACACTGAACTCGGCGTGCGGCTGGTCTCCATCCTGCTCGCGATCCCGATGAGCTGGGCGGTGTGGCGCGCCGCGATGTTGCTGTTCGCATCGGAGAGGGTGGCGGCCAGCGCCGTGATTCTCCTGAATGCTACAATGATGGTTTCGGCCGGCACGGTGATCGTGACGCCGGATTCGCCGTTGCTGGTGGCCTCGAGCTTCGTGCTGCTGGCGCTGGCGCAAGTCGCCGCCACCGGTCGCGGCGTGTGGTGGCTTGCGGTCGGCGCCGCTGTCGGCGCAGCGCTGCTCTCGAAGTACACGGCGCTGTTCTTCGGCCCGGCGATCCTGATCTGGCTCCTGATCGTGCCATCGCAGCGGCGTTGGCTGCTGTCGCCCTGGCCGTATCTCGGCGGCGTCGTGGCGTTCGCGCTGTTCACGCCGGTGATCTGGTGGAACGCCGATCACCAGTGGATGTCGTTCATCAAGCAGTTCAGCAAGGCGCGGGTGGATGGCTTCACGCTGCGTTATCTCGGCGAACTGATCCCGACGCAATTCATTCTGGCGACGCCGGCGGTGTTCATTCTCGGCGTCATGGGGCTCGCCGTCCTTCGGCGCCGCGACCTCGGTTCGTCGGCCGCGCGGGCGCTGATCGGCGCCATCGTCGGCACGGTCACGGCGTACTTCGTTTGGCAGTCCACTCACAGCAGGGTCGAGGGCAACTGGTTCGGCCTGATGTATCCGGCATTTGCGGTCGCCGCCGGCGTCGCGGCTTCGGCCGTCGAATGGAAGCCGCGGACGCGGCGCTTCGTCGCGTTCTGCCGCCGCTGGGCGGCGCCGACCGGCGCGGTGCTGCTGGCACTGATGGTGCTCCAGGCCAACACCGGCCTGCTGACGCTGTATCGCCGCGACGCCAGCGCGCGGGCCGTCGGGGTCGGCATGGCGCAGGCCGCCGCCAAGATCGAGGCGACACGGGCGAGGTTCGGCGCCACTTGCGTGCTCGCCGACGACTATGGCACGACCGGCTGGCTCATTTTCTATCTGCCC